>PHEV01000117.1 GCA_002843035.1 Actinobacteria bacterium HGW-Actinobacteria-5
GACATGATCCCGTTGACCAGCCACGCGATCGGGTAGAAGCCGATCAGCAGCAGCACGAAGCCCCAGATGCCCGCGCTGAACATGCTCACCAGCATCTCCAGGCCGGCCTTGATCTTGTCCTCCCACAGCCGGTCGAGCCACTTCATGCTGTACGCCGAGATCGGGGCCATGATCATGGCCCCGATGAACATGTGCACCTGGCCGAGGGCAGAGAAGTCCGCCTCGGCATTGCCCGCGGCGAGCCACGCCTCGAGCAGCCGTGCGTTCTCCTGGGCGATCAGGTAGTCGGAGCCGGCGATGGCGCCCATGACGCCCATGGAGGCGACCACGCCGCCACGGACCCCGTAGACCATGTGGCCGCCGGTGTAGGCGATCAGGATCGGCAGCAGGTAGTGGATCATCGGGCCGACGATCGTGGAGACCGCCGCGTTCGGCGTGAAGCCCGCCGGAATGAAGAACATCGTGACGATGCCCCACGCGATCAGCGCGGGGATGTTCGGCATGATCATGCCGGACAGGAAGGTGCCGAACTTCTGCACCGCTACCCGCGTCGAGCTCCCTGAGGAGCCTGCGGTGGTTGTTGCGGTCATGTGTGTCGATTCCTTTCTCAGGTGTGGGCCGGGAGTTCCGCGTCCGTGCGGCCGGCGAAACGTGGTCAGTGGTGGTCGGGCCGGACGGTCCCGTCCTCGATGGCGACCTCGATCCGGGCCAGTGCCCGGCTGCCGTCGATGTCGGAGAAGGCGTCCGTGTCCAGCAGGACGACACCGGCACCGTGTGGTGCGGCGAGGTCCCTGATCTCGTCGAGGTGTCCCGCGAAGTGGGGACCGACCAGGATCAGGTCACCGGCTTCCACCTCATCGTGCAGTGATACCCCGTTGGTGGCGATCGCAACCCAGGGAAGTTCCCGTGCCCGCGCGGCGCCGTTGATGCGCTGCGCGACGAACGTGCTCGACGCCCCCGCCCCGCACACCACAAGGATCCTCACTGATGCCTCCTCCGACTCCCATCATTGGGGCGCGCCAGGGGCGGCCTCAACCACGGCAGTTTCCGCAGGGGCGGAAGGAACACTGCACGGAGAACCGGGACGCGCGGTCGCCGCGGCCCGGCCGCGAGGCGCAATAATGCCGCGACGTGCCCGGCGGGGGGAGTTCCTCGTCGTGGCCCGGGCGTGTTTCACTGTGGAGGCACCCGGCGTCGCGTGAAGACCCCGGGAGTGGTCCGGCTCAGGAGGCGGAACGGTGTCGAGATCCCGGCAGAACAAGCTGCTCACCCGCCTGGTGAGTGCCGAGAACTGGGTGACCGCTGCCGCCCTCGCCGACCATCTCGGCGTCACTCCCCGTTCCGTGCGCACCTACGTCGCGGCCCTGAACGCGAGGGTCGCCGACGGCGTCGTGGTGGAGTCCGGGGCCCAGGGCTACCGGGCCGGGCCGGCCGCGCGGGCTGCGTTGCGCGAGGACGCGGTCGAGCCGGGCACGCCCCGCGCGCGCCTGCACCAGCTGGTGCGGCGGTTGCTGGAGTCGGAGTCCCCGGTGGACGTCCACGACACCGCGGACGAGATCTACGTCAGCTCTGCCACCGTGGAGGGCGACCTCGCCCGCGTCCGCTCCTTCATCAGCGGCAGCGGCCTGACCCTGAAGCGCCAGGGATCACAGGTCTGGTTCCAGGGCACGGAGATGGCGCACCGGCGCGTGCTCAGCCGGCTCGTGCACGACCAGACCGAGATGAAGTCGCTCGACTTCCCCGCACTGATGCGGGTGCTGGGCGAGGGGTCGGTGGGCGCCGAGGCGTACTCGCGGTTCAAGGCCGACCTGGTGGATGCCCTCGGCGGGCTCGGCTACTTCGTCAACGAGTACGCGATCGCCGATGTCCTGATGCACGTCGCCATCGCCGCCGACCGGGTCGCGCGGGGTCGTCCCCTGGCGACCGGCACCGTCCACCCCAGGGACGACTCGGTCGCCGTCGGCGGTGTGCTGGACGAGCTCGCGATCCGGCACTTCGGGGTCCGGTTCAACGACGGTGACCGGGAGTTCCTCACCACCGTCGTGCTCAGCCGGATTGCCGCGCCGCGCCTCCAGTCGGTGCAGACGGTCGCCCGGCAACGGGTGGACCCGAAGGTCACCGAAGCCGTCCTCGACGCCTGCAACGCCGCGTCCGCCGAGTTCCTGATCGACCTGTCCGGTGAGGACTTCACCTGGCGCCTGATCCTGCACGTGCAGAACCTCCTCGAGCGGGTCCAGGAGTCGGCGTGGTCGCGCAACCCCCTGACCCGCACCCTGAAGGCGTCCTACCCGATGATCTTCGAGGTCGCGGTGTACATCGCCACCCGGCTGCAGGAGCGGCTGGGGATCCCCCTGGTGGACGAGGAGATCGCCTACATCGCCATGCACGTCGGGGCGCGCCTGGAGCGTAACCGCACCGACGACTCCCCGCCGACCGCGACGATCGTGTGCCCGGGCTACCACGACCTGGACAGCCTGCTGCGTTCCAGCCTGGATCGTTCGCTCGGGCGGACCATCCAGGTCGTCGGGGTGGAGACCCGGGCCGACCCCGACTGGGCATCCCTGGACACCGACCTGATCCTTACCACCATTCCCCCGCCCGTCTCCAGCGACCGGATCGTCCCGATTCCGCTGTTCCTGACCGACAGCGACGTGGAACGGGTGCACGCCGCCGCGATGCGGATCCGCCGGATCCGACGGCTCGCCCGGCTGCGCACGGAACTGGAGAAGTACTTCGCCCCGGGGGCCTTCGTCCGGGACCTCGACCCGGTTGCGGGCGAGGAGGCAATCATCCGGCGGCTGGGCGCGCTGCTGGTCGCCGAAGGCGTGATCGAGGACGACTACGTGGAGCGCAGCGTCGAGCGGGAGCAGATGTCGTCGACAGCGTTCACCGAGGCGCTCGCCGTGCCCCACGCGCTGAGCATGACCGCCACTCGCACGGCGATCGCCGTCGGCATGGCCGACCAGCCGATCCCTTGGGGTGAGTCCAGGGTCCAGGTCGTGGTGATGGTCGCGTTCTCCGAGAGCGACCGGGCGGCGTTCCAGACGGTGTTCGAGCAACTGGTCGAGGTGTTCAGCGAGCACGACAGCGTCCAGCGGCTCGTGCACAAGGGCACCGACCTCCCCCGCTTCCTGGACGAGCTCGTCGCGGTCATCGACGGCTGATCCGCCCGACGCTCACGCGGCGCAGGCTGCGCAGACCAGGGTGAACAGCTGCCCGGGCGAGGCGGCGGCCCTGAGCCCATCGATCGCCGCGTCGTCGGAGAACAGGACGGCGATCCGGGCGAGCACGTCGAGGTGTTCGCTCCCCTTGCCCGCGATGCCGACGACGAAGGTCGCCCGCTGGCCGTCCCAGTCGACGCCGCCGTCGTAGCGGACGAGGCTGATCGCGGACGCGAGCACCGCGTCCTGCGCCTCGCTGGTGCCGTGCGGGATCGCCAGCCCGTGCCCCATGTAGGTCGACACGGCCCTCTCCCGGTCCAGCATCGCCTCGTAGTAGCTCGGCGTGACCGCGCCCGCCTCGACCAGCAGTTCGGTGGCCTCCTGCAGCGCCTGGTCCCGGGTGGCCGATCCGGCGTGGATGCGCACCCTCGTCGTCGAGAGCAGGTCCTCGATCCTCGGGCGTTGCGGCCCGGCCGGTCGCGGCGCCGGCGCCGTGGCCGGGTCGGGGGCCGGTGCGTCCTGCCCGCCGAGCAGGTCGACGACGTCGTCGTAGACGGGAGAGTCGATGAAGTCGTCGACCGAGAGGTGGGTCGCGCCCGGCGCGCGCCGCCGGGCGCGGTCGGTGAGCCGCGACTGGGTGATCACGAGGTCGGCGTCCGGGTCGAGGTCGCGGACGGCACGGTTCAGGACCTCCACGTCGGTGAGGCCGGCTGCGGCGAGCTTCCTGCGCAACAACGAAGCCCCCATCGCGGACGAGCCCATTCCGGCGTCGCAGGCGAACACGATCGTGCGGACGGGGCTGGCGGCGGCGCCGGTCAGCAGTCCGGCCACGGCCGACCTCCTGCCCTTCAGCTCCTCCATCCGCGCGGTGGCCGTGGCAAGGTCCGTCGCCTTCACCGTCCCGCGATCCAGGCCCAGCAGGAGCGACGCGACGGCAAGGCTGACCGCCGCCGAGCCGGCCATGGCCAGGGTCACGCCCAGGTAGCTGTCCGGTGCGGCCTGGAGGTACACGGCGAACACGGATCCGGGCGCTGCCGGTGCGCGCAGTCCGACGTCGAACGCGTCGTTGATGAACACTCCGGTCATCCCCCCGGCGATCATCGCCAGGATCAGGACGGGCTTCATCAGCACGTAGGGGAAGTAGATCTCGTGGATACCGCCGAAGAACTGGATGATCGCCGCCCCGGGGGCGGACTGCTTCGCCGGACCCTTGCCGAACAGCATGTACGCCACCAGCAGGCCCAGCCCCGGGCCGGGGTTCGCCTCGAGCAGGAAGAGCACCGACTTGCCGGTCAGGCCGGCCTGCTGCGTCCCGAGCGGGGTCAGGATGCCGTGGTTGATCGCGTTGTTCAGGAACAGGACCTTCCCCGGCTCGATCAGGATCGACGTCAACGGCAGCAGCCCGGACGCCACCAGGAGGCCCACCGCCGTGCTCGCCGCCTCCGAGGCCACACCCACCACCGGCCCGACAACGAAGAACCCGAAAGCCGCGAGGATGCCTCCCCAGATACCCGCAGAGAAGTTCCCCACCAGCATCTCGAATCCCGGCCGGACGCGACGCTCCCAGAGCGCGTCGAGGCGCTTCATGGTCCAGCCTCCGACCGGGCCGATGATCATCGCGCCGGTGAACATCGGGACCTCGGCACCGGTGATGACGCCCATCGTGGCGATCGCGCCCACGACGCCGCCACGGGTGCCGTGGACCAGCTTGCCGCCGGTGTAGCCGATCAGCAGAGGCAGGAGGTAGGTCATGCTCGGCTCGACGATGCCCTTGCCCTCGAAGGCACCCCAGCCGCCCAGCATGGCGACCCACCCGTCCGGCGGCTGCCGCACCACGATGTTGATCCAGCCCTGCTCGATGAACAGCGCGGTGATCAGGCCCCACGCGATGAACGCGGCGATGTTGGGCATGACCATGCTCGAGAGGAAGGCGCCGAACCGCTGGACGGCCACCTGGGCCGAGAGCCGCCGCGTCGCTGCTCCGGTCGTCATCGACTCCCCCACGAGGCGTTGGATGCTGTCGTGGTCCTCCCCGCCGAGCACCACTCCGACGACCGCCACCGGTCGCCAGGAGCAGGTTAACGGCAACAGGGGCGGCCGACACGCACCGGCCCGCGCCGTCCGCGGATCACCACGGGTCCCGGCGGGCTCGCCCGGAGGGAGTCCGGTGGCAGGACCCCGCGACCAGGCGGACGGGCGGCGTCACTCAGCCGGCCACATCCGGTTGCGGCGGCACGGGAAGTCGCAGTTCCTGGGGCGGCACCGGCCCCGGCGCCGCAGCGGCTGCGACCGCCTGGACGCTCGCAGCGGCGAGGGCGGCGTCGAGCGGCGCGAGGCCGGCGGCGAGCAGGGTCCCGCAGATCCCGGCCAGCAGGTCGCCCGACCCGGCCTGAGCCGTCCAGGCTGGGCCGGGGACTGCCAGCCAGACCCGGATCGAGTCGGGCGCGGCGACGTACTGGGTGGCCCCCTTCAGCAGCACCGTGCACCCGGTCGACCTGCTCGCTGCCAGCACCGCAGCGAGGGGGTCCGCCTCCACCTCGGCGCGGGAGCTCCCCAGCAGCCGGGCGAGCTCCCCGGCATGCGGGGTGAGGACCACCTTGGAGTGCCCGGTCTTGGGCAGGTGTCGCAGCCCGTCGGCGTCCACGACGAGCGGGACGCCCGCCTCGACGGCCCGGGCGACCACGCCGCGGTCCTTGCGCTCTCCCCAGCCCGAGCCGAGCACCAGGGCTTGCACGCGGCCCTGGCCGACCACGACGTTCGGGAACCGGTCCAGGATCCGCTGCCCCACCTGCGGCGGACCGAAGTAGCGAACCATCCCTGCGCCGGCCCGCACCGCCCCGGCCGCGGTGAGCACGGCGGCTCCCGGGTAGTCCGCGGAGCCGGTGTCGAGGCCGACCACGCCGCGGGAGTACTTGTCGCTGCGCGCGTCCGGCACCGGCCAGGCCGCGGCCAGGTCTTCGGGTTCCCAGGCCGAGACCGCCGGCTGGGGCAGGTCCAGGCCGATGTCGACCAGTTCGACCTCTCCGCAGGCCGAGCGCGCGGGTTCCATCAGCTGGCAGAGCTTGTAGCCGCCGAAGGTCACGGTGAGGTCGGCGACGAAGTGCGCCTCCTCGCCGAAGGGAGGCTCGGGGGCGAGCCCGGACGGCAGGTCGACAGCGACCACCGGGACGTCGAGTTCGGCACACGCGGACGCGAAGCCCGCCAGCTCCGCGGCGAGTCCGGGACGCGAGCCGATGCCTGCCACGCCGTCCACGACGTAGCGCTGCGTGGGCAGGTCGGCCAGCGCCGCCCCGGCGTCCACCTCGCGGCCCCCGGCGGCGAGCAGCGCCGTCCAGCCGGCCTCGTGGACGGTCGACCCGGTTCGCCAGCAGGTCACCCGCACCCCCCGGCGAGCGAGGATCGCCCCGGCGAACAACGCGTCGCCTCCGTTGTTGCCCGACCCGACCACGAGCAGGACGCGGGCGCCGTACACCCCGCGCCTCCTGCCGAGGGCCTCCGTTGGCGTCGAACGCTCCGACCCCGGCAGGGGCGTTCGACCGGAACGGAGGCTTTCGGCGTGGGTGGAGCGTCCGAACCCCTTGCCGAGCCGGCGCAGGATAGCCGCCGCCAGGCCTGCCGAGGCCCGCTGCATCAGCGCGTCCGGCCCGACCTCGGCGAAGGCCTGCCGCTCCGCTTCCCTGATCTGCGCGACCGTGTAGGCATGCTTCACGGCGCTACGCCTCGCAGACGACCACGGCGGAGGCGATGCCCGCGTCGTGGGTGATCGACAAGTGGATGGACGCGATCCCCCGCTGGGCCACGAGGGCCGCGACGGTGCCTGTGCAGGCGAAGTAGGGCTTGCCATCGTCGTCCTTGCGCACCTCGACGTCGGTCCAGACCAGCCCCGTCGGTGCGCCGAGCGCCTTGGCGAACGCCTCCTTCGCCGCGAACCGCCCGGCCATCCGCTGCATCGAGGTGTCGTGCTCTGCGGGCGTGAAGATCTTGTCCAGCAGGGCAGGAGTCCGCGCCGCGGCCTCGCTGAAGCGCGAGACCTGGGTCACGTCGATGCCGATGCCGACGATCATGGCCGCTACTCGACCGTGACGCTCTTGGCGAGGTTGCGGGGCTGGTCCACGTCGTAGCCCTTGAGCGTGGCCAGCTCGCAGGCGAACATCTGCAGCGGCACGGTCGCCACCAGCGGTTGCAGCAGGGTGGACACCTTCGGCAGCCGGAACAGCACGTCGGCGTAGGGCTCGACCTCCTCGTCCCCCTCCTCGGCCAGGACGACGGTGAGGGCCCCGCGGGCCCGCACCTCCTGGATGTTGGAGACGACCTTGTCGTGCAGCTGGTCACGGCCCTGCGGCGGCACCACGATGAAGATCGGGACGCCCTCCTCGACCAGCGCGATCGGGCCGTGCTTGAGCTCGCCGGCGGGGAAGCCCTCGGCGTGCAGGTAGGCGATCTCCTTCAGCTTCAGCGCGCCCTCCAGCGCCACCGGGTAGCCGACGTGGCGGCCGAGGAAGAGCACCGACTTCTTGTCCAGGAAGCGCTTCGCCAGCGCCATGATCGGGTCGAGCTCGTCGAGCACCTTCTGGATCAGCGGCGGGGTGGCAGCGAGCTCGCTCATCACGGCGTGGATCTCGTCGTCGTACATGGTGCCGCGCACCTGGGCCAGGTAGAGCCCGAGCAGGTAGCAGGCTGCGACCTGGGTGAGGAAGCCCTTGGTGGAAGCCACGCCGATCTCCGGGCCGGCGTGGGTGTAGATGTTCGCGTCCGACTCGCGCGGGATGGTGGCGCCGTTGGTGTTGCAGATCGCGATCACCTTGGCGTGCTGTTCGCGGGCGTGCCGGATCGCCATCAGGGTGTCGGCCGTCTCGCCCGACTGGCTGAGCGTGACGACCAGGGTGGATCCGGTGATGATCGGGTCGCGGTAGCGGAACTCGCTGGCGATCTCGACCTCGCAGGCGATCCGCGTCCAGTGCTCGATCGCGTACTTGGCGACAAGTCCTGCGTAGTACGCCGTACCACAGGCGACGATGATGATCTTGTCGATCGACCGCAGTTCCGCCTCGGGGATGTGCAGCTCGTCCAGCTTCAGTGAACCGTCCGGGTTGAACCGGCCGAGCAGGGTGTCCGCGACCGCCTTGGGCTGCTCGTAGATCTCCTTGCGCATGAACCAGTCGTAGCCGGACTTCTCCGCGGCGGACAGATCCCAGGTGACCTCGAACGGGTGCGTCTGCGCCGGGTTCCCGGCGAAGTCGGTGACCGTGATCTTCTCCGGGGTGACGTCGACCACCTGGTCCTGGCCAAGTTCGACGGCCGAGCGGGTGAACTCGATGAACGCGGCGACGTCGGAGGCGACGAAGTTCTCGCCCTCGCCGACCCCGACCACCAGCGGCGAGTTGCGCCTGGCGGCGACGAGGCGGTGCGGCTCTGCTGCGTCCACCGCAACCAGGGTGAAGGCGCCCTCCAGCCGGACGCAGACCCGACGCATCGCCTCGGCGAGATCGGTGCCGGCCTCGACCTCCCGGCCCAGCAGCTGGGCCGCGGTCTCGGTGTCGGTCTCGGAGCTGAACGCGATCCCCTCGGCCTCCAGTTCGGAGCGGAGCACCGCGAAGTTCTCGATGATGCCGTTGTGGATCAGCGCGACCCGGCCATTGGCGGACACGTGCGGGTGCGCGTTGGTGTCGTTGGGGCCGCCGTGCGTGGCCCAGCGGGTGTGCCCGATGCCAAGCCCGGAGTCAGGGATCGGGCTGGTCTGGAGTTCCGCCTCCAGATTGGTGATCTTGCCCGCCTTCTTCCGGTAGCAGATCTCGCCGCCGGAAACCACCGCAACCCCGGCCGAGTCATAGCCGCGGTACTCCATCCGGCGCAGCCCTGCCACCACCACGTCCCGGGCGACGCGTGGGCCCGTGTAGCCGATAATTCCGCACATAGCCGCCACTGTAGTGGCGCTTTCGCCCATACTTGGGCACTGACCCACAGCCAGCATCGGCGCGATCAGAGGTGGTAATGGCTCCAGCAATCGGCATGCACGACGAGGTCGATGCGCCGGAGGACAACCCGTACGGGCCGTACCTCACGCTCGATCGGCGCCACTGGGCCGCGCTGGCGGCGGCCCGCCCCGCGAGCCTGGACGACGCGACGCTGGAGCGGCTGCGCGGGATCGGCGACCCGACCGACGCCGCGGAGGTGCGCGAGGTCTACCTGCCGCTGACCGACCTGCTCAGCCTGTACATGGAGCGCACCGGAGACCTGTTCTCCGCCTCCCACCAGTTCCTCGGCCTGTCCGGGCGCCGGACGCCGTTCGTGATCGGCGTCGCCGGTTCTGTGGCCGTGGGCAAGTCGACAGTGTCCCGCCTGCTGAAGGAGCTGATCACCCGGCTGCCGTCGGCGCCACAGGTGGACCTGATCACCACCGACGGCTTCCTGTTCCCCAACGCGCACCTTGAGCAGATGGGGCTGCTCGACCGGAAGGGCTTCCCCGAGTCGTACGACCGGCGCCGGCTGGTCCAGTTCGTGATGGACGTGAAGTCGGGCGCGCCCGAAGTCAGCGCCCCGGTCTACTCCCACCTCGTCTACGACATCGTGCCGGACGAGCGGGTCACGGTGCGCCAGCCCGACGTGCTGATCGTCGAGGGGCTGAACGTGCTCCAGCCGGCCCGGCGTCGCGCGGACGGGACCACAGGCCTGGCCGTCAGCGACTTCTTCGACTTCTCGGTGTACGTGGACGCCGCCCACGCCGACATCCTGGACTGGTACGTGACCCGGTTCCTCCGGCTGCGCGAGACCGCGTTCCAGGACCCGCAGTCGTACTTCGTGCGCTACGGGCTGATGTCCGAGCGGGAGGCGACCGCGACAGCGATTGAGATCTGGAACCGGATCAACGGGCCGAACCTGGAGCTGAACATCCGGCCGACCCGCGGGCGGGCCACGGCGATCCTGCGCAAGGGCCACGACCACCAGGTCAGCTGGGTCCGGATCAGGAAGGTGTGATGGTCACAGAGCTCGGGGCCGCCGACGTCACCGACGCCGTCGCGCTGTGGGCGGAGGCGGGCCTGACCCGTCCCTGGAACGACGCCGCCGCGGACTTCCTGCGCGCAGTCGACGGGCCGGCGTCCGTCGTGCTCGGCGTACGCGACGGCGACCGGCTCGTCGGCGCCGCGATGGTCGGCGACGATGGGCACCGCGGCTGGGTCTACTACCTGGCCGTGGCGGACGCGGCCCGCGGGCGGGGCCTGGGCCGCAACCTGATGGCTGCCGCCGAGGCGTGGCTGGCGGCGCGGGGCTGCCCGAAGATCCAGTTCATGGTGCGCACCGACAACACCTCCGTGCTCGACTTCTACGAGCAC
>PHEV01000118.1 GCA_002843035.1 Actinobacteria bacterium HGW-Actinobacteria-5
GACCCCCGAGCAGGTCGCCGAGTACTACCAGATCCCGCTGCACCAGGTGTGGCGGCGGATCAGGCAGAGGGTGATCAACGCCAAGAACATCGGCACCCCTCGGCACCCGATGTATCGCATCAGCGCGGCGGAGATCCGCCGCCTGGATCAGTACTGACCCACAACTGAATAGCGGCCCGTCCCGGTGTTGGAAGCCACCAGAACGGGCCTTGACCCAAACCCTTCTACTCAAGGAGATGGACCCAATGTCCAAAGCTACTACCCACCCCGTCCCCTCGATGCCCGCATGGGCGACCCACCGAGAAGACATCAACGCCGGCAAGCCAAGCGCCTTCACGCAGTTCACGGCCGCTCTGGGCGGTCTCACGGTCCGCGACGGTGACCACTACACCGACGACGACGAGGTGACTCTCCAGGGTCGCGCCTACAGCACCGCGGCCGGCGACATGGCTCCGATGGAGCCCATCATCGAGGTCTGGAACGCCAGCTACGGCAACGTGGTGTTCAGCCTCACCGCAGAGGAGGCACGGGCGCTCTCCGGCCTGCTGTCGGCAGCCGCTGACCGGATCAGTGGCGAAGCGGGCGCAGGCGCGCCCACGTCGGCATAGACTCCGGACACCCCGTCCGCGCTCCTGGGGTGGTTGTTGCGGACGGAAGCGGCCCCGAACTTCGGTCGGGGCCGCTTCGCTGCTCGTGATCAGCGACGAGACGCGGACTAGTCTTCGCTCGTGGCTACAGACCCCAGAGTGTTCCTCGCTCAAGACGCCGCCGCTGCGTACCAGGCCGGCCGTCAGGTTCACGTCGTCATTCTCGGTACTGGTTTCATCCCGGTCACGTCGACCAGCCAGCCGCACCTGGCGGACGAAATCATGGCTGTGGAGCAGGCCGGCTGGCACTTGGAGCAGATGTCCGTCTACGAGCCCTGGCTCGGCCGCACAGCGGTCGCGGCGACAGGCAGCACGCTCAAAGCTGTGTGTGTCTTCCGGCGCCGCGGCTAGCGTTCCAAGCGACGACCCGACTGCCGCATCTGAAGCTCCTCGACCGCGCGAGCGAGTTGAGCGACCGCGTCAGCCAACGTGAAGATTTGGACCTGAAGGACGCGCTCACGGTACGGGCTGTCCAACCTCTCAGTGGGCGTACTGATCAGGTCTGTGCCGGGGCTGCTGAGGAGATTCCGTACGCTCTGCTGGGCGCCTTTGGCGATCCCGATGTCCTCCATAGTCTGGGCCCCTCTCTGTGTACCTGGGGCTCCGGATTGGGCCCCCTATGCGCGTCACGCTAGAGCGGGCCTCTGACACTCAGGGATCATGTGAACGCCAGCCGGGTCGCGTTGGTGCGCTTCTTGTACTTCACGAGCACGTCCTCGATCGCCCTTCCGACGCTGACCGGGTCCGCCCCCGGTGCGACATGCACGTCCACCTGTACCTGCGTGAGAGACGAGGAGCCGGCTGCCTGACCCGACAGCATGGAGGCGGTCTGGCGGTGGTTGTAGACCTGCCCGGAGCCGTTGAACCGCACCAGTTCGGGGCCGAGCTCGCCGACCATCGCCCAGCCGGGACGGAACCGGCCGCCGGCGGCATAGGCGGAGATCCGCAGCCCCCCGCCGCCGGGGATGTCCTTGAGCTTGATGGTGGAGATGCCGGTCTTCTTGACGTTCGCCTCGACCTGCACCTTCTTGTTTCGGAGGTTGTCGAGCTTCGTCTTCAGCCGCTCGACTTCCTTCGTGTCGCCCTTGGCCTTGGCCTCGACGATCTTGCCCTTGATGGACTGAATCTTGCGGTTGAGGTTGGCGATCTCCTGCGTGCTGTTGTCGGTGTTCACCTTCGGGTCGGGGATGTCGCCGATGTTGTCGGCGGCCTCCCGGGACCGCTGTGCGAGGACGCGCATCGAGACGGCGGCGCCGCGTGCCCACTCGAAACCAGGCACGTTGCCGAGCACGTCGAGCATGTTCGCGAACCCGTCCATCACCCAGCCGAAGCCGGTCACGATGAACCGCAGCACCGGGGCGATGGCGTTGTTCCACAGCCACCGGAAGATCGCGCCGATCGCGGTGAACGCGTTGTTGACGCCGGTGCGGAACCAGCCGACGTTGTCGTAGGCCCAGAGCAGTCCTGCCACGAGGGCGCCGATGGCGATCACGACCAGACCGATCGGGTTGGCGCTCATGGCTGCGTTGAGAAGCCACATGGCCACGGTGACGATGCCGAGGACGCCGGCCGCCTTGGCGAGGTAGCCGAGCCAGCTCTGGTTCTTGACCACCCAGGCGCCGAACGCCTTGATGCCGTTCAGGATCGGCGGCAGCGCGTCGGTGAGGGACGCGATGCCCTGCTTGATCATCGGCAGGAACGGCAGGATGGCGTCGGCGAGGCCCTGCCCGACGGTGTCCTTCAGGGTCGAGATGATGCCCTCGAGGCTCTGGGACTGCTTGTCCATGAGGCCGTTGAACCGCTCCAGGCCCTTGCCGGTCTCCAGCGCCTTCATCAGTTGGCCGAGTTCCTTCGCCCCCAGCCCACCGGTGCGGGCCAGTTCGGCGACGGCCTTCTTCGACTTCCCGGTGGCGGCGGCCAGCAGGTCGTAGACGGGGATGCCGGCGTCGCGCAGCTGGTTCAGGTCTTCGGCGGTGATCCGGCCGGCGGCGTTCATCTGCTGCAGGGCGACGGTGGCGCGCTTCACACCCTCCGAGCCGGTGCCCATGCCTGCGGTGACATCACCGAGGGTGGTCATGATCGGGATGACCTTGTTGGCGTCGACACCGATCGAGATCAGTGAGGAGGCTGCGGTCTGGAGTTCGGGGAACTCGAACGGGGTCTTGGCGGCGAAGTCCTTCATCTGGGCGAGGAACGTCTGCGCCTTCTTCGCCGACCCGAGCATGGTCGTGAAGCTGATGGAGGCCTTCTCGTTCTGCATGGCCGTCTTCAGGCCGAACCCGAGCAGGTCGCCGGTGAGCTTCGCAATCCCGAGCCCGGCGAACAGGGTCCCCAGCCTCGCCAGGCCGGGGCGCATCCCGCGCTCGACTCCGCCGCCGATGTTCCTGCCGGCGCTCTCGGCCAGCCTTGGGGCGTTCCGGAGCTTCGCCTTGTAGTCGCTGTCGTCGATGGTCAGGGTGGCCGCCAGTGTGCCCAGGTTCAATGCCATCTCAGGCCTCCCTTATGAACGCGCTCGCAGGCTTCTCGGGGTCCCAACGTCGCCAGTGGTCCACCGCCACGTCGAGCCCGTGAAGGAGCCACGCAACGACCGTCTCGGCCGCGTGCTCGATCACTGCGGGCGGAACACCGTCCAGCAGCATCCGGCCGTAGTGATCGCCCAGCAGGGCCTCCAGAGCGGCATCCGTGGCGACGCCGTCGAGCACGAACTGCGCCGGCGTCTGCTCGCCCGTCCGGGTGGGCGGGGCGGCGGCGACCAGAGCAGCGATCGGGGCAGCAGCCCGGTAGGACGGGCACGAGATCCGGTAGAGCCGGCCACGAATCGGCAGGTCCAGCGTCAGCCGGCGGGCGACCGCCTGGCGGATCCGCGTGCTCAGGGCCCGCTCCCGTGAGGTGGTGGGCGAGCGGTCGGACATGGCTCAGGCGACCGGCTCGGGGATTCCGCGGAACTCGAGGTCCCGCCTCGCCATCAGCGAGGCAAGGCCGCTGGTCCGGACGTGGACCTCATCGGCGACGGACTTGCCGTCCGAGATCTCGGATCGTGCCTGGGAGATGGCATTGCGGGCCTCGTCGAACCGGAGGTCGGTCCACTCGATGAGGGCCATCTGCCGGGCGTGGTCGGACTCGGGGAAGGTCTCCACGATCGCGCGGACTACGGCGCCGCGGATCTCGGGGCGGTCGTCGCCGGCGAACTCCAGCAGCGCCGCGAACATCTCGAGTTCTCGACTGGCTGCCGCCTTGTCGACCATGGCGACCAGGTCCCTGCCGGCATCCTTGACGGCCTGGATGCGGTCCCAGCAGCGCGAGGTTCGCAACTCCCGCACGACCGGGTCCGGGTCGCCCAGCGGTCCTGGCTCGAAGCCCTGGATCACTTGGACGTCCGTCCGGACCTGATCCCACAGCGCGCCGACCTTCGCCAGTGCGGCGTCCCGGAGTTGGACGATCTGCTCGCCCTTGTAGGCGTCGGACCACTGCGCCGCGGCAGCGGTCTTGTCGTGGTCGGCCTGCCAGGCCCGAACGATGGCCACGACCCGGTCGGGGATCGTCTTCAAGTCGGTATAGGCCGCGAAGGCCTGTGCCCAAGTGATCATGCTGAATGCCTCCATTGTTCAAACGTCTCGCGCTCGATCAGCCACTGGCGGCCCGTCCGGGCCCCGATCCGGTGGGCGATCTCCCGCGCCCACCGTTCGGAGCACTTCATGGCCGCCGCTACCTCCGACGTCGTCAGCCACACCGTGCCGGAATCCGCGCGCACGCTTCCGCTGGCGGAAGTGGACTCTTCCGGCTGCGTGCCGCCGTACCTCAGCGCCTCGATCAGGGCCAGCACCTCCGGCCTGATCCGCGAATCCCCGTCGCTCACGCGGCGTCGCCGGATCTCTGCGAGAAGGGCCACGAGGACCACCTCCCGCAGGGAGTCAGGCACCACCACGTCACGGGACACTGGCGATCAGGCCTCCCACAACGCGCGGCTGACCACCTGCAGCCGGTCAGCTGCGGTCAGCCGATTCAGTTGGGGGAGGGGACTATCAGTCACCCGCGCCGAGTCAACTAATCCGCTAGCCAGGTGGAGGATGCCCGCGTGCTGGCGGCTGCCTGATACCGGCTCTGATACTCCGGACGGCCACCAGGGGCGCACTTGGACGCGCGAGGGATGACTGGTCAGCCCGGCGATGCGCCGATGCTCGCGAGTACGCGCGCGCGAGGGGTGGACTGGTCCGCTGGTCACGTCGACTGCCTCGGACGGTACTCGCGCCGGGTGTAGTCCACGCCACCCCAGACGCCGAACGTGACCTTCAGATCGAGGGCCGCCTGGGCACACTCGAGCAGTACCGGGCAGCCGGAGCACCACCGGGCGGCGGCTGCTCGCTCCTCGGGGTCCTCCGAGAGCCACTGACCACCCTCGCTCCAGTCGCCGCATCGTGGCCGCTGACCACGCTCGGCCATCGCCAGCAGGGAGCGGTCCAGACCATCCGTCATTCCGCCGCACCCCCTCGCGCGCGTGGGAGGGGTGTGGACCGGTCCGCTTGAGCGTCAACGGGTGCTGATCTGCCACATGAGGGGCACCACAGCTCGGCCAGGCCCTGCCAGCCGATCCGGGCCAGAGGAGCGGGTCTCTTGCAGGTCCGATGGTGAGGGATCGCGGTCACGGATTCATCCACCCCTCGGTCCCACTCATCCTGTCGGCCGGCCTGGTCGGATTCATCCACCCCTCGACACCGGTCCACACCTCCCCGCGGTCTTCGTCGACCCCAGCCTTGAGGCGCAGCTGGTCGTACTTCTCGCGGAATTTCGGGATGCCGCCGATGTTCGCCTTCCAGAACGAGTCCTGCTGGCACCAGCGGATCAGGTGGATCACTTCGTCGAGCGGACGCTCGTCGCGGTCCAGCATCAGGCGGGCCTCGGTCCGCCACGTCTTCGTGATGGTGACGTTCTTGCGGCCGTTGGCGATGAGGCGCAGGTGCATTTCCTGGCAGACCTGCTCGATGTCCTCACGGGGAAGATCCGGGACTAGGTCTTCTTGGTAGGGAAGGGCAGGGCGCGGTCGGGCGCCCCCGACCGGTTGCCCCGACCGGTTGCCCCGACCGGTTGCCCCGACCGGTTGCCGCTCAACCGGTCCAGCGCCGCCGACCGGTCGTGCTGCTCCGACCGGTCGTGCTGCTCCGACCGGTTCCAGATCGACACGCAGCCGGTACCGAGTTCGCTCGCGCCCTGGGTTGCGGGCACCTGGGGGCAGTACGTTGCCCTCGCGATCGCGCCGTTCCAGCAGCGCCGGCCGTATGTCCGTCGCCTGCTCGAGTTTCCGGATCACGTCGACGGCCTGTCCGTGCCACAGGCCGGCCCATGCTTCCAGTTGCGGCCAGCCTGGCGCCGCGGTCTCCTCATAGGCGTCCATGGCCAGGACGTAGAGCACCAACCGTTCGCGGTCGGTGATCCACTCGCGGGGAAGTGTCGAGACCCATCCGACCGCGGGCCTGGCGCCGTCGATCTCGATGGGGTTGGGCGTCTCAGTCACCTGTCCACCTCGCGCGCTGCAGGCGTCCCGCGCCAGACCCGGACCACTCCGCCCTGCCTGGACTGCCTCGGGCTGGTCTTGAACCCGACAAGCTCGATCAGGCCGCGACGATGGAACGTCGAGAGCAGACTGCCCCATCGCTGAGGGACGTCGGGATCGGGCACGCCCAGCTCGGTCAGGGTGTCCGCGGAGAACGGGAAGCCAGCAGCGGCGCACCACATGACGGCCCGCTCGGCGCAATCGCGCCACCAGCCGTCCGCGTTGCTGTGGACGTCCTCAGGCACGAACGGCTGGCGCTGGATCTCGGTCACGACACCGCTCGCAGGTCGGCACCGGTGTCGCCCACCGGCGGCAGATGCAAGGCGGCATGGAAGGCGGCCGCAGGGATCCTCACCAAGCGGCCAATCGTCACGGCCGGGATCGTTCCCTCGGCGATACCACGGTGGACGGTGCGGCGGTCACAGCGAAGAAGCTTCGCGGCCTCGGTCGTGGTGTAGAAGATCTGGTAGTCGGTCATCGGGTACGCACCTTCCGGCCGAGCTCGTCGAGCAGACAGGCCCATGCGATCGCGGCGCGCCCCCGTGGTGTCCTCTGTCCCTTCTCCCAACGCCAGAGGGTCGTGGGGGAGATTCCGACAGCGGCGGCGACCTCGCGGAGGGACAACCCGGCCGCCTGTCGCCTTCGCAGACCATCACCAGTTGCCGCGAAGGTCCGCGCACTGGTCAACATCAGTAGGTCGTTCACAACGTCCATGGTTCAGGAATGGGAACGTTGCGTCCACACATTGACAATGCCGTGTCGCTCTCATACGATCGGGAATGTGATGACAGATCGTTCCCGAGCGGGCAGGCTGGTCCTCATGGCGACACCACCACGGGAGACTGACATGCTCTGGCCCGACCCCGAGAAGGGGCCGTGGTGGATCAAGGTGTGGTGGCGAACGCAGCACGGCGTACCCACACCAGTCGGGCTCAGCATGAAGTCCTGGGTCGACGAGAGTGAGACTAGATACTCCGGCTGGCACAACAACCTGCCAGGCCCGCGGGAGGATGTCGCCCTGCCTGCACTGAGCGGGAAGATGCTGCGATCGCTTCCGCTGGGGCGGTTCCTGGATGAGACGCTCGCGCGGTACGACGCCCTGCTCCACCTCCCGTCGTACGCGCAGGACCGCACTTGGTACGCGGAGACGCAGCCTGAGCGGGACGCAATCGAGGCAGGGAAGCGGTCGGGCACCAGGGACTTGGGTGACGACCATTACCGCCTGGTGGCGCGCATCTACAGCGAGGCCGTTGAGCGTCGCCAACCCCCAACCAAGGCAGTGGCCGAGGCGTTGACCATCGCGAAGTCGAGCGCCGCCAAGCAGGTGGCGCGGGCGCGTGAGAGGGGATTCCTGCCCCCCACCACCCGGGGGCGCGTCGGCAAGACCAGGGAGGAGCTGTGACCGAGCAAAGGAAGACACGTCGGCGTCAGGCCGGTGAGGGCGGAATCAGCGAGTACGCCACGAAGGCGGGCCCGCGGTTCCTGATCAAGTACCGCGACCCTGAGGGGCGCGTGAGGCTCCGCCGAGGGTTCCTGACACGGAAGGCCGCCGCGGACGCCTTGAAGGAGATCCTCGTCGACGTGAAGCGCGGCCAGTACGTCGAGCCGGCGAAGATCACCCTCGACGCATGGATGGCCGAGTGGCTCGACGGCCTCCGGCTCAGCCCGTCCACGCTCAGCAGCTACCGCAAGTACACCCGGCTGCACATCACCCCGTACCTGGGCAGCATGACGCTCGACAAGCTCAGCGGCCCCATGATCACCGCGGCGTACCGGAAGCTCGAGGCCAGCGGCCGCGCCGACCACAAGGCCGGCGCCGGACTCTCGCCCCGGACGGTGCGCTACACCCACACGATCCTGAAGGCGGCGCTGAGATCGGCCGTCCGCAACGGCAAGATCCTCCGGAACCCCGCAGATCTCGCCTCGCCCCCGTCTGCGAAGGAAGCCAGGGCGCCCGAGATGCACCCGTGGACCGCCGCGCAGTTGTCCGCCTTCCTCGCGTGGGCGATCGAGCACCGGCCCGACATTGCGCCCGCGTGGCACGTGCTGGCCTACACAGGCATGCGCCGCGGGGAGCTTCTCGGGCTTCGTTGGCATGACGTCGACCTCGAGGGGTGCCGGATCCACGTCCGACGCTCTCGGAGCGCGTACCGCGACAAGGGCCAAGGCCTCACGGTGGTGGAGGGCGCGACCAAGACCGGGCGCGGCCGCGTCGTCGACCTCGACCCCGAGACAGTAGAAGTCCTGCGGGCCCTTCGGGTGGCTCGCGGCGCCCTAGCGCTGCAGCTGATCCGTCCAGACGCCTACGTGGTCGCGAACGAGCAAGGCGAGCCCATGCACCCGGACCGGTTCACGCGTCGGTTCACGGAATCCGTCGCAGCCTGCTCGCGGAAGCTGGGCGCCGATGAGAGCGGCGGCGACCACGTGCCGGCCATTCGGCTGCACGACCTGCGCCACACGCACGCGACCCTCCTCTTGGGCGCCGGCGTCCCGGTCAAGGTCGTATCCGAGCGCCTCGGCCACGCGAGCGCGACGATCACCATGAACGTCTACCAGCACGTCATGCCGGGGATGCAGCAGGAGGCCGCAACTCGGTTCGCCTCGATCATCCGGGGGGCATGATGGCCGCGAAGTATCGCGGCGGTATCAAGGGCACCGTTTCGGCCGAAATGACAATCGGCCCGACCTCTCCCACTAGGGGAAACGTCGAGCCGAGCCGGTGTCCGAGAGAGGACTTGAACCTCCACGCCCGATAAAGGGCACTAGCACCTCAAGCTAGCGCGTCTACCTATTCCGCCACCCGGACAGGGTGTGTCCGAGGATCGCCCGGACAGCCAGAGCACTATACCCAATCGGCGCGCCGGTTGGCGAAACGACGGACGGGTTTGCGTCCGCGCCAGTGGCAGGATGGCCCCATGAGCGCCGTCCCCACCGCGGCCGACGAGGTCGCCGGCCTGTGCAGCGAATTGATCCGGTTCGACACGTCCAACTTCGGGCCCGACGGCTCGAAGGGGGAGCGGGAGGCCACCGAGTACGTGGCCGCGCGGCTCGACGAGGTGGGGATCAGCAGTACCGTGCTGGAGTCCGAGCCACGGCGCACCTCGCTGGTCGCCGAATGGGCGCCGGAAGGGTGCGACACCTCGCTGCCCCCGCTGCTCATCCACGGCCACACCGACGTGGTGCCCGCGGTCGCGTCCGACTGGCAGGTCGACCCGTTCGCCGGCGAGGTCATCGACGACTACGTCTGGGGCCGCGGTGCGGTCGACATGAAGGACTTCGACGCGATCATCCTCGCGGTGGTCCGCGAGCGGATGCGCACCGGGCGGCCCCCGCGGCGTCCGGTCCGCCTGGTCTTCACCGCGGACGAGGAGGCCGGCGGCCCGAAGGGTTCCGGCTGGCTCACCGAGAACCACCCCGACCTGCTCGCCGACTGCACCGAGGCGATCGGCGAGGTGGGGGGCTTCTCACTCACCGTGAACGACCGGCGGCTGTACCTCGTGCAGACAGCGGAGAAGGGCATCGCCTGGCTGAAGCTGATCGCGGACGGCACCGCCGGGCACGGCTCGATGCGTAACGACGACAACGCGATCACCCACCTCGCGCAGGCAGTGAGCCGGGTCGGGTCCTACTCCTGGCCGGCCCGGATCCGGCCCGCGCAGCAGCAGTTCCTCGACGCGGTGGAGGACGCGCTCGGCGTCCGGATCACCGCGGACGACGCTGAGCAGACCCTGGCCCGGCTCGGGACGATCGCACGGATGGTCGGTGCGACCATGTCGAACACGGCCAATCCGTCGATGCTGGGCGGTGGCTACAAGGTGAACGTGATTCCCGGCCAGGCGAGTGCCGGCATCGACGGGCGGTTCATCCCCGGCTTCGAGCAGGAGTTCTACGACACGATCACCGAACTGATCGGTGAGCACGTGCGCTACGAGGTGGTCAATGGCGATGTGGCGGTCGAGACCAGCTTCGACGGCGACCTGGTGGGCGCCATGACCGGGAGTCTGCAGGCCGCCGACCCCGGCTCGCTCGCCGTGCCGTTCATGATGAGCGCCGGCACGGACGCCAAGGCATGGTCGAAGCTGGGGATCCGCTGCTTCGGGTTCGCCCCGCTCCGGCTGCCGCCCGAACTCGACTTCGTCGCGCTCTTCCACGGTGTGGACGAGCGGGTGCCGATCGAGTCCCTGCGGTTCGGCGCTCGGGTGCTGGACGACTTCCTCGACCGGGCCTGAGATGACCGGGGACGCCCGGGCCACCTCCTTCGGCGCCGACGTGGCCGCCTACGAGCAGGG
>PHEV01000119.1 GCA_002843035.1 Actinobacteria bacterium HGW-Actinobacteria-5
CCACCAGCGCCGGCGCGTACTCGGGGTCGATGTGGTCGGGATGCAGGTGGGTGACCAGGATCACGTCCAGATCGGTCAGGCCGTGCCACTCTCCGGAGAAGTTGCCCGGGTCGATCAGGATTCGCCTGCCGTCGACCTCGACGAGGACGGCGGAGTGCCCCAGATGGGTGATCTGCATGATGCTCCTTCGGTCGGTCGGTGTCCCGGTCAGGCCGGGGCTGACGAAGAGGTGAGCCGGTCGATCACGTAGCTCATCGCCATCGTGTACCCGAACGCCCCGAACCCGGTGAGGACCCCCACCGCAAGATCGGAGAGGAACGAGTGACGACGGAACTCCTCGCGGGCGTGGACGTTGGAGATGTGCACCTCGCAAAACGGGATCGCGACCGCGGCGAAGGCATCCCGGATCGCCACCGAGGTGTGCGTGAACGCCCCCGGATTGATGATCACGAACCGCGTGCCCTCGGAGCGCGCTGCATGCAGCCGATCGACGATGGCGCCTTCGTGGTTGCTCTGGAACGCGTCCAGGGTCAGCCCCGCGGCGACAGCCTGGGCGCGCAGCCCGGCCTCGATGTCGGCCAGCGTCGTCGAACCGTAGATCTCCGGTTCGCGGGTGCCGAGCGAGTTCAGGTTGGGCCCGTTGATGACCAGCACGTCCATGAGGCCTACTCTCCCACGCCCGCCGCAGATCGGGGTTAGTCGAGGATGCCGAGTTCTGACAGCACGGCGTCGGCGACCTCGTCGGGGGTGCGTCCCGCCACCGGCACCACCACGGACGCGGCGTCGCGGTAGTCCTGCTGGCGGCCCGCGTAGACCTCGGCCAGATCGGGACGGGCGAGCATCGGACGCCCGGTGTCGTCGCCGACCCGCGCCAGCGCCTCGGCGAGCGGCACGTCGAGCAGCACGACCCGGTGCGCGGCCAGCGCGTCCCGGACGGCCGGGGTGCCCAGCGCTCCCCCGCCGAGGGCGAGCACCACCTCCTCGCCGGCGAGCAGCTCGGCGATCCGGACGGCCTCCACGCGCCGAAAGCCCCTCTCCCCTTCCGCGGTGAAGATGTCGGCGATACTGCGTCCCTGCGCAGCGACGATCGCCTCGTCCGCGTCCACGAAGGGCACCCGGATGCGGTCGGCGAGCAGCCGTCCGACGGTCGTCTTGCCCGCCCCCATGAACCCGACCAGGACGATCATGCGTTGCCGCCCGATCCGGACGACCCCGGCGATCGCCCGGATGACCCGGTCGGAGGGTCGAGGGCGGCGCGCCCGGCGGCGAACATCGCCTCGATCGGTGCCTCCAGACCGGTGAACAGGGTGAACTGGCGGGCAGCCTGGTGCACCAGCAGGTCGAGCCCGCCCACCACCGTCATGCCCGCGGAGCCGGCGGTGCGCGCCAGAGGCGTGGGCCAGCCCGCGTAGACCACATCGAACAGCAGCCCCGTTCGCGGACCGGGCAGCGTGAAGCCGTCCGCCGCGCCGCCCGGCAACGTCGAGAGCACGACCAGTTGGTCGTCGGACGTCCACTGCTGGAGCGGCAGGACCGCGATCTCCAGCCCAGCGGGAGCCCACTCCTCGAGGGTGGCGGCTTTCGCGAGGTTGCGGGCGTAGACGTCCACCGAGGTCACGCCGAGCGTGGGCAGTGCCAGCAACGCCGAGCGCGCCGTGGCTCCTGCGCCCAGCACGGCCGCGTGTTGCCATGAGGACTGCCAGGCGGGCAGCAGGGCGTCCACCAACCCCGGTACGTCGGTGTTGTCGGCCAGCCAGCCGCCGTCGGGACGCCTCACCAGCGTGTTCGCCGCCCTGGCCCTGCGGGCGAGCGGAGTGACCTCGTCCGCCACCTCCAGGCAGGCCTCCTTCAGCGGCATGGTCAGGCTGAGGCCGCGCCACCGGTCGTCCAGCCCGGCCACGAAGCCGGGCAGGTCGTCGGCGACCAGCTCGTAGCGGCCGTACTCCCACTCGCCCAGCCCCAGCGCCGCGTAGCCCGCGTTGTGCAGTACCGGCGACAACGAGTGGGTGATCGGCGAGCCGAGGACAGCGGCCCTCACGATGCCGCTCCCTCACCGCGCGGGCGGACCTGCACGGTCGTTCCCGCCGGACGCCCGTCCGTGGCCCCGCTCGGCGCCCCAGTGCGCATGTCCACCCTCGGCCTTCTAGAAGTCCTCCGCCTGGAACTCCTGCACGGGGTTCACCCGCTTGATCCGGCCGCTGGTCAGCCGGT
This sequence comes from Actinobacteria bacterium HGW-Actinobacteria-5, assembly GCA_002843035.1. Taxonomy (GTDB): domain Bacteria; phylum Actinomycetota; class Actinomycetes; order Propionibacteriales; family Propionibacteriaceae; genus Propionicimonas. Next base: position 2,212 of record PHEV01000119.1, read on the forward strand.
CGGCGATCAGGAAGGCCAGCTCGAGGGACTGGTTGCGGTTCAGTCGCGGATCGCAGGCGGTCTCGTAGCGGTTCGCCAGATCGGCCTCGGCGAGATCGCCCACCCCACCGACGCACTCGGTGACGTCGTCGCCGGTCAGCTCCACGTGCACCCCGCCGGGCCACGTGCCCAGTGCCTCGTGCACGTCGAAGAACCCGTTGAGCTCATCGGCCACCTGGCTGAACGCTCTGGTCTTGTAGCCCGTGGCGGCCTCGAAGGTGTTGCCGTGCATCGGGTCGCAGACCCAGGCGACCTTGCGTCCAGTGTTCTCGACGGCCTCGATCACCGGCGGCAACGCCTCCCGGACGCGGCTCGCGCCCATCCGCGTGATGATGGTCAGCCGGCCGGGCTCGTGGTCCGGGTCGAGCCGGTCCACCAGGGCGCCCGCCTCCTCGGCGGTCACGTTCGGGCCGAGTTTGAGCCCGATCGGGTTGCGGACGTGCCGCAGGAACTCGATGTGCGCACCGTCCAGCTGCCGGGTGCGCTCGCCGATCCAGATCAGGTGGGCGCTGGTGTTGTACGGCGTCGACGTGCGCGAGTCGATCCGGGTCAGGGCGTGCTCGTACTCCAGCAACAGCGCCTCGTGGCTGGAGTAGAAGTCCACCGTCCGGAAGGACTCGTTGTCGACCCCGCAGGCCACCATGAACGCCAGCGCACGACTGATCTCGTCGGCCAGCTCCTCGTAGCGGGTCTCCACGTTGGAGTTGTGCACGAAGTCGGCGTTCCAGCTGTGCATCGCCCGCAGGTCGGCGTAGCCGCCGGTGACGAAGGCCCGCAGCAGGTTCAGCGTGGCCGCGGAGTAGTTGTAGACGTCCAGCAGCCGCCGCGGGTCTGGCTGCCGCGCCGCGGGCGAGAACTCCAGCGCGTTCACCGCGTCACCCCGGTAGGCGGGGAGCGTGGTGGCGCCACGGGTCTCGGTGTCGCGGCTGCGCGGCTTCGCGTACTGGCCGGCGATCCGGCCAACCTTCAGCACCGGCACCTGCGCTGCGTAGGTGAGCACGACCGCCATGCTCAGCAGGACCCGCAGCTTGTTCCGGATGTTCGCTGCGGTCACGGTGTCGAAGGTCTCGGCGCAGTCCCCGCCCTGCAGCATGAACGACCGTCCGGCAGCCACGTCGGCCACCTTCTCGCGCAGCTCGTCGCACTCGCCGGCGAACACCAGCGGTGGGCGGCGGCGCAGCTCGGCCAGCACCCGGGAGACCTCGCCCGCGTCCGGATAGGCCGGCTGCTGGGCGGCGCCCATCCGGTGCAGTTCGGCCAGCGACGGGATCGGTTCCAACACGGCGGTCAGGATAGCCCTCCCGCGGGCAGCGCGGGCGGCTCAGCCCCGTTACCGGGACGCGGAAGGACGCGGGCGTCCGCCTCGGCCGCCGAAAGCGACCCGCTCTTCACCGAGGTGCCGTAGGCGTCGACGTAGGTCTGGCCGGACAGGTCCTGGATCGCGCACATCACCTGGTCGGTGACCCAGCGCAGGCCGTTGTGGTCATCGTGGAAGGCGGCGTAGGCGGAGAGGTCGATCGGCTCACCGATCACGAACCGCGGCCGGCGCACCCACGGGATACCGATCCGGGTGCGGACGGTCTGGGAGTCGAACGCCGCCACCGGGATCACCGGGACGCCGGCGGCGAGCGCCAGCCGGGCCACGCCGGTGCGTCCCTTGTAGAGCCGACCGTCCGGGGAGCGGGTGCCCTCCGGGTAGATGCCGACCAGCCCGCCTTCCTCCAGTGCCTTCACCACGGGCGCGAGGCCGTCGAGGCTGGCCCGGCCGCCGGAGCGGTCCAGCGGCACCATGCCGACGGCCTTGAGGAACCAGGCAACGATCTTCGTGCCGAATCCGCCCTTTCCTGCGAACAGTTCCGCCTTGGCGGGGAAGATCACCGGACGCTTCAGCATCGCGGGCAGGATGAACGTCTCGCCCGCGGCGAGGTGATTGCTGGCCAGCAGCGCACCGCCCGTCGCAGGGATGTGCTCCGCGCCCTCGACGCTCGCCTTGAAGCCGAACCGGGAGAGAGGACGGAACAGCCCGTTCTTGAAGACCTCGTACCACACGCGAACAGCCTACGATGAGCGCATGCGCGCGACGACCGGCTCCACCGTGGTGAACGAGTTGGCCCAGCCGTTCCACACCGAGGGCGGCCGGGTGGGGGTGTTGTTCTGCCACGGCTTCACGGGCTCGCCGTGGTCACTGCGTGAGTGGGCCAAGGTCACCGCCGACGCCGGCTACCGGGTCTCACTGCCCCGCCTGCCGGGGCACGGCACCAGCTGGCAGGAACTGAACGTGACCGGCTGGCGCGACTGGTACGCGGTCGTCGAACGGGAGTTCCTCGAGCTGCGCGCCTCCACCGATGTGGTCTTCGTCACCGGGCTGAGCATGGGCGGGGCACTCGCGCTGCGGTTGGCCGAGAAGTACCCCGACGAGATCGCCGGGCTGGTGCTGGTGAACCCGGCCGTGCTCGGCTCCTCGAAGATGCTCGCCGTCCCCCTGCTGAGCACGGTGATCCCTGCCACGAAGGCGATCGGCTCCGACATCGCGGAGCCCGGGGTGGACGAAGCCGCTTACGACCGCACCCCGCTGCGGGCCGCGCACTCCATGATGAAGATGTGGGTGGACGTGCGCGCGTGCCTCGATCTGGTCAACTGCCCGCTGCTGGTGTTCCGCTCGGCCACCGACCACGTGGTCCCGGCCGCCTCCACAGCCTTCGTGCTCAGCCACGTCTCCAGTGACGACATCGAGGAGCGCGTGCTGGAACGCAGCTACCACGTCGCCACCATGGACTACGACCGCGAGCGCATCTTCCGCGAGTCGCTGGAGTTCTTCGGGCGCCACTCCGGCTGACCCGCGGAATGCCGGCCCACGCCGGACCGTTCAGGTGGGCATGACAACGTTCGGCTTCATCGGCTCCGGCCATATCGGTTCCCAGCTCGCCAGACTGCTCGTGGCTCGCGGCCATGACGTGGTGATGAGCAATTCCCGCGATCCCCAGACCCTCTCGGGCCTGATTGCGGAACTCGGCCCGCACGCGCGGGCGGCGAGCCCCGCCGAAGCTGCTGCGGCGGCGGAGATCGCGGTCGTGACGATCCCGCTGAAGGCGATCGACAGCGTCCCCGTCGAGCCGCTGGCCGGCAAGGTCGTGATCGACACCAACAACTACTACCCGGCCAGGGACGGGCAGATCCCCGAGCTGGACGACGAGTCCACCACCACGGCGGAGCTCCTGCAGCGTCACCTCCCCACCTCGAAGGTCGTGAAGGCGTTCAACCACATCATGGCGGCGCAGCTCACCACTGACGGGCAGCCCGCCGGCACCCCGGACCGCCGCGCCCTGGCAGTCGTGGGCGACGATGCGGACGCGAGGGCGAGAGTCGCCGCGCTGGTCGACTCCTTCGGCTTCGACCCCGTCGAGGTGTCGCCGCTGTCCGAGGGCTGGCGCATCCAGCGCGACACCCCCGGCTACGTCGCCCGGCACACGGCCGCCTCACTCACCGACGCACTCGCGAGGGCCCGCCGCTACCGCGACATGTGAGCGCGCCTGCGCGGCCCGTCCGCACAGCGAGGGCCAGCCATCGTGCCGAGCGCCCCACCCAGGGGTCGAGCGCTCGGCGCGTTGGCTGGCCCTCAGTTCAGGTCCGCCGTGCTACTTGCCCAGTGTGACCACCTGGGCTCGTCCTCCGGACCCGCCGTGCAGGTGCAGGACGAGCGCCTTCACCATGCTCGGCGCGGAGATCGTCGAGACCGTGGCCGTCGAATCCGGCGACTGTGTTCCGGTCGCGGTGGACTCCGTCCCCGTCGTCGTGGACGACGCCGAGGCTCCGGACACCGAGTACGTGACCATCATGCCGGCCACGTCGGGGAAGACCGGGTCGGACACCAGCAGCGTCGGCTGGCGCAGGTCCGCCGACACCCAGTCTGTGGCGTCCACGAGGTTCCCGTTGTTCGGATCGCCGTAGTAGCTGTAGGTCTCCACCCGGTACTTGATCGGGAACGAGGTATCGGTGTCGCTCACGCCCAGATCACTGAGTGAGAACGGCAGTACCGCGGTGTTCGTGTCGAACACGTTGGTATCCATCGGCCCGATGTAGTCGAGGAAGTTCACCGAATAGGCGGCGAACGGAGTCCCACTGGAGTCGAAGATCAGCGACAGCGGCTGGTCCGCCGAACCCGGGTAGTAGACCACCCAGTAGTTCGCCTCGCCGTCGTTGTCGGTGTCGACCGCGACGTCCACCTCACCGGAGACCTTCATGCTGGTCCAGTTGCCCCAGGTGGAGAACCCGAACCATCCGATGTCCGCGCCCGGCAGCGAACCCACACCGGTGTACTGCAGGTCGAGACTACGAGCGGTGCCGTTGAGCACGCAGTTCGAGGTCTGGCGGGCTGCACAGGTCGGCAGCTTCCGGCTGCTGGAGCCGAGCTCCATGGCCGAACCCACCGAGGTGAACACCGTGTCGCCCGACCCCTGGTCGAAGCCCTTGCCGGTCACCTTCAGCACGCTCTCGCCGGCGTCCGTGGTCGCGACCACTGTGGTCTTCGAGACCGGCTTCGCCGCCCCGTAGACCGGGACGCGCAGCGCCGTCTTGCCCGAGGGCTTCACCAACAGCCGACCCGACGCGTCCGAGACGTACTGGCGGGAGCCTTCGCCGACCAGGCTGTCCGCGGTCGTGGCGCTCATCGTGGGATCGAGCGAGTGCCGCAGCGACGAAGGCCGGATCGTCATCGTCACCTTGACCGTCGCAGACTTGCCCTTCCTGAGGGTGATCCGGCTCGGGCTCACCGAGTAGCTCACCCCGGGCTGGCTGACCACTGTGGAGTAGCTCAGCGAGATCGACCGCGTGCTCTTGCCCTTGTTGACCACCGTGATCAGCTTGGACCTCGTGACCTTCGAGCTGGTGATCGGAGCTTCCACGACGCCGAAGCTCGCGCTCACCACACCCCGGTCGGACCTGCTGTAGGCGAGCACGTCGGTGCTGACCGCGTACGCCGCGTCGGTCCGTCCGGAACCCACCCGGTTCGGGCCGTAGCGCTTCCCGGTGGAGTTCTCGCCGGTGTAGAGGTCGTGCACGGCGGTGTTCATGATCGCCGCCTTGAGCTGCTCGACACTCCACGTCGGGTGCTTCTTCTTCACCAGCGCGGCGATACCGGAGATGTGCGGTGCGGCCATCGACGTGCCGGAGTAGTTGGCCCTGCCATTGCCCGTGCCCACACCCGCGCTGATGATCGTCTCGCCCGGTGCGGTGACGTCAGGCTTCACCACGCCCGGCAGCCCGCGGGCACCACGCGAGCTGAAGTCGGACAGCGTGTCCACCCGCGCGGGGGTGGACAACGGCTCCGAGGTCGCCAACGATCCGTCGAACGTGACCACAAGGTTGCCGGCGGTCGCCGCAGCGTCCAGCTTCTGCGTGGCCGGGCCGTTCAGCTGGAACACCGGGACCGTGGCGCTGCCAGTGATCCCTGCGCTGAACTCGGCGAGCGTGCTCGTGAAGAGGGCGCCGATCGCACCGGCGGCCACCACGTTCCCGCTGCGCGCCACCGACCCGCAGGCGCGGGTGGCGTCGTCGTCGTCCCAGACCAGCCAGGCCACCTTGCCGGCGACCGCGGCGGCGTCGGCCGTCGACAGCGGCTGGCACCCGTCCAGGTTCGACGGGTCGCTGAGCTTCACAACCGTGCCGGTCACCGGATCGGAGGTCGCCCACGGGTACGCCACGGACATCTGGCCCGCGACCGTCCCTGCGACATCGGCCGGCTCGTCGACGGTGAGGCCGTCCAGGACGTTCGCCGCGTCCACGCTGCTCGCCACGGTGAGCGCACGCGCTGCGTTCCCTGGCGCCCCGCCGACGTCGGTGACGTCTCCGGAGTTCCCCGAGGAGAAGACCGGCAGGACGCCATGTGCGGCGAGGTTGTTGACGACGTCCACCTCGGGATCGTCGGTCGCACCGAAGTCCGAACCGAGAGAGAGGTTGACGATGTCGAGGTGGTCGCTGAAGCTGCCGTCACCGTTGGGGTCGAGCGCCCAGTCGAGGGCGGGGATCACCATGTCGGTGGAGCCCTCGCAGCCGAACACCCGCAAGGCGTACAGCGAAGCCTCCGGCGCCATGCCGGGGCCGATCTTCATCGCTGCCAGCGTGGAACTGGTCAGCGAGGAGTAGCTGCCGGTGTAGGTGCTGCCGTCCGCGGAGACCCCGTAGCCGGCAGTCGTGCCGGCCACGTGGGTGCCGTGACCGCCGCAGTCCAGCGGATTGGGATCGGGCTTGGGGATCGGCTGGTACGTGCTCGAGGACGGGTCGGCGTCGTAGTCGTCACCCACGAAGTCCCAGCCGCCGACGACCTTCTCCGTCGGCGTCCAGGGTGCGCCGGAATCGGCCGTCGCGTGCGCGGCCTCATAGGCCTCCGTCGTGCCCGCGCCACCGAAGTCGGCGTGGGTGTAGTCGATCCCGGTGTCGATGATGCCGACCCGGACGCCCTTGCCCGTGTTGCCGGTGCTCTGCCAGGTGGCCAGCGCCTTGACCAGCTCGCCGGAGGAGGCGTTCGCGAAAGTCCTGGGGATGATGGGCGTGATCTTCACCACGTCCGGGCGCTTCGCGATCTCCTCCAGCGCCGCAGTGGTCGCCTGGAGGCCGACGCCGGGCACCGAGTTGGTCGTCGCGAAGAGTTCCTTGGCCTTGCCGTCGGTCTTCCGCGCCTGTGCGGTCACGTCCTTGGCCGTGCCGCGCACCTGCGCGCTGCGTGCCTTCGCCTTGCCGCGAGCCACACTGCTCGCGCTGCCGCCGTTGATGGCCTTCGCGGACACGTCGGCCGCGCCGGAACCACTGAGCTGGACGAACACCGTCTGGGTCTTGTTCTGCGCGGCCTGAGCCATCGGCTTGACCTTCGACGCGGCGGCCTTGCGGATCGTCCGCGCCTCCAGGTTGGGGTCGGGGAGCTTCGAGGGGGCCGCGCTCGCCCCGGTGCTCCCGAGGCCGGTTGTAGCGACCAGCACGAGACTCACCACCCCGGCGATCGCTGCGCTTCTCCGTCTGAACAACTCGTCCGGCATGTGGTCATCCCTTCTCGCGGGTGGGCACCTTCAACACCGCACCGTACGGGGCGGGCGGGGCACGGCGGAAGGGGTTTACGAGACCGACACAGATTTTGCGGGAAATCGGACCGAATAGTGACCTCAGCCGCGCGATCGCCGGCGCAACTCGGCCACATACCAGCCGGTGATCTCGCGCCGCTCCGCGGACCCGACCGAGGCGGCGTCGTGGACGGCGCGGTCGAGGAGGTCGTCGGCGCGGCTGCCGAGATGGGCCCGCACCTGGTCGACGGCGAGCTGGGCGAGCGCGTAGTCGGTGAGGCTCTCGAGCCGGACGGGCAGGGCGTCAGGGACTCCGTGCGCGGCCAGGTAGTCCGCGACCAGGCCCCGGTTGCGGGACGCGGTCGCCGGGTCCACCCGCGCAGCGACGGATTCGGCCAGGCCCTCCACCGCCCACTCCAGTGAGGCACCGCCGGCCACGCACGCCGAGTCGGTGGCGACGTGGACGGCCTCGTGCACGAGCGTGCTGTCCAGCCACCCGGCGTCCAGCCCGCGTGCCTCCGGGCTGACCACGATCCGCGGGGTGCCGCCCTCGCAGGTCGTGACGGCCGACGCGCTGGACGCCTCCGAACCCGTCAGCAGCCGGAAGTCGGCAGGACTGCCCGGCACCTCCACGACGAGCCCGCGCGGCCAGCCCTCGGCACCGGGGACGCCCGCAGCCACGACCGCGGTCACGGCGTGGTCCAGCCGGGTCGCCCACACCGACCGGGCAGCCTGGTCGATGCCCGCCGACAGCAGCGTCCCTGACCCGGTGCCGGTGAGGTCGGTGGCCTCCAGCGCCCACAGCGGCGTGCCCTGCGTCCGCGACACCGCCGAGACCCGGTCGCCGTCCAGCTGGTAGGTGATTGTCTGGCTCGCCGTCCTGCGATCGCCGGGGAACATCGTGGTGACCGTGAGCTGCGCGTCGCCCTGGGTGAGGTGGCCATCGCCGTGGCTGAGCGCGGTGTACCAGGAGGTGCCCCGTTCCCGGCCATCGGTGCCGGCGGGGAACGCGGCGAGGAAGCCGTCGAGCGAGCGTTCGGCCAGCGCCGCGTCCAGGCGGGTGACGAGGTCAGCGGACGGCGTGCCGACGCCAGGCGCCGAGCAA
>PHEV01000283.1 GCA_002843035.1 Actinobacteria bacterium HGW-Actinobacteria-5
AGTCGAAGACGCCGATCGGGGCATCGCTGAGTGTCACGAGCACCGACTTTAGGCCTGCGGCGGACCACCCACCAACCGCGACCACCAGCCGCAGCTTCAGGATCCCGCCCGGGTCCGGGTAGCGTCGTGGGGAGCGGTAGCGAAGTGGGACGGAGTGGACGGTGAACCCGGAGCCGATCGATGTCACCAAGGTGGCGTTGCGCGTCCTGCGAATCCTCGACGACGGGCGCCGGGCGCTCGATGGGCAGTGGCGTCGCTGGACGCAGCCGGACAAGCCGTCCGCGAAACCACCGGCCGACCGGAGGCAGCCGCCGGACATCTGGTAGCGACGGGTGGACCGAGTTCGGAACCGTCCCCAACCCGGTCCGGACCGGGTTGGGGACGGTTCCGAACTCGGTCCACTTCAGCCGTTGCTGCGGGTCAGGCTCAGCATGACCAGGCCGGGACGGCGTCCCGCCACGACGTCGGGATGACCGCAACCGCCACCCCCGGACGCGACCGCGCAGCTGCCACACCCGGACGGCGGACACCCCAGCGAGAGCTCGCGGGACTCGATCCGTCCCGACCTCACCAGGTGCTCGACGGCCGCCCGGACGACCTCCTCGTCCAGCCCGAGGTTGCGGGCCATCTGGGTCAGCGTCGGCGTTCCGGCCCCGACTTCGGCCAGCACCCGGCTCAACGGTCCCGCGCTCACCAGAACAACCTTCCGACCTGGAAGACGGCCACGGCGAGCACCCAGGCCGTGACCAGCTGCATGCCGATGCCGAACAACGTCCACCTCGGCCCGATCTCTCGCCACTGCGCCGCGACGGTCGCCACGCACGGCGTGTAGGCGAGCAGGAACACCATGAACGCGAGCGCCGCCGGGATCGGGTGCCCGCCGGAGGACTCGGTGAAGGAGTTCATCACCGCCGTTCCCAGCGCGCCCGGACCTCCCCCGTCCGGCTCGGCGACCGCATAGGTCTGCGCCCAGGAGGAGATCACCGCCTCCTTGGCCACGAAGCCGACCGCGAGCGTGGAGGCGGTCTCCCACGAGCCGAAGCCTGCGGGCGCGAACACCGGCGCGATGGCCTGCGCGGCCACGCCGTAGACCGAGTCCTCGACCGGCACGGCCCCGAAGGACTGACCGGCCTGCACCGGGATCGACTGCAGCAGCCACACCGCGGCAACCGCTGCGACGATGATCCCGGAGGCGGTCTGCAGGAAGCCCTTCAGGCGCAGCCAGGTCACCGAGGCGGTGAGGCGCAGCGTCGGCACCTGGTACGCCGGCAGG
>PHEV01000120.1 GCA_002843035.1 Actinobacteria bacterium HGW-Actinobacteria-5
CCGCCGGCCAAGACCACCAGCCACGCGCGCACCTACACGGTCAAACCGGGCGACACACTCTCCGAGATCGCACTCGACAAGCTCGGCGACGGACACGCCTACCCGCGCATCTACAACGCCTCCAAAGCCACCAAGCAGCCCGACGGCCGCCACCTCACCGACCCCGACCTGATCATCCCCGGCTGGAAACTCACCATCCCCGGCAAGCACACCGCCAAGCCGACGACCACCAAGCCCGACAAGCACCACCAGAAGACCCCACACCACGAGCCGACCACCCGGCACATCACGGCGCCGCCCGAACCCGGCGCGACCACCCCGATCCAGAGCGCGCCAGCCACAGCCACCACGGCCGAACCAGCCCCACCCACGGCCACCTCCGACGTCACCCCGGCCGACCACGAGCAGGTCACACCCGCGTGGCTCGTGGCTGGCCTGGCCGGCGCCGGCAGCCTGCTCGCCGGTGCCCTGTGGCTGCTGCTGCAACGCCGACGCCGGGCCCAGTTCCGCGCCCGCCGCCCCGGCCGCAGCATCACCGTCCCCGCCGCCGGCTACGCCCCCATCGAGAAGACCTTGGAACACACCGGCGCGCCCACCGCCGACATCCTCACCGCCATCGACGAAGGACTACGCCGACTCGTCACCGCCCTCCGCGCGGGCGGCCAACCGATCCCGACCCTGACCGTGCTGAGCGTCACGACCGACCAGTTCACGGCCCGGTTCGCCGATACCGTGACCCTGCCCGACCCGTGGCAGCCCCTCGCAGACCGTGTCGAGTGGCAGGTCGAACGCTCCGTGATCGACCAGACCGGACCGCTCGATCCGGACGACCCGCCGGCCTGGCCGCAACTGGCCACCATTGGCATGGACGACTACGACGCCTGGCAGTTGGTCAATCTCGAAGCACTCGGCGTCATCACCCTCACCGGCGACCCCGACTACACCAGCGACCTCGCCCGCTACCTCCTCGCCGAACTCGCCGTCACCCCCTGGGCCCGCGACCTGCGCATCGACTGTGTTGGGATCGGCCAGGAAGTCACCGGCCTGAACCCTGCCCGCGTCCGCCACCACACCGATCCCGGCATTCTCGCCACCACCATCGCCAGCGCGGTCGACACCCACGACCGGCTCGCCGCGACCGGCGCAGACCGGCTCGAGGACGCCCGCGCCACCCAGGCCGAAGACCGGCTGTGGGACAGCCGCATCCTCATCACCACACCCGACCTGCCAGACCTACCCGTCCTCACCGACCTGATCACCCAACAACCAGGACGGACCGCCACCACAGTCCTGCTCGTCAACGACGACAACGCGGCCACCGGCATCGAGATCCAGGTCGACCACGGCGGCCGCGTCCAGATCCCCAGCCTCGGCCTCGACCTCATCGCGAACGGACTCACCCCCTCCGAAGCCATCGGGTGCACCGCTGTCCTCGCCGCCGCAGACGCCCTCGACGACACCCCCACCCCGGCACGGCAGGCACCCACCGAACCCTGGGAGGAGTTCTGCGACGAAACCGGCCAACTCCGCCCCGAATACACCCTCGACCGTCACACCACCCCCGACACTGAGGCCAGCAGCCTTCTGCCCGGCGCCGACGAGGACTGGGTGGAGATCACGGCGAACACCGTCGAAGACCTCGCCCTGATCGCGCCGCTCGTCCCCGTCGAGGTCCGGCACGCCGCCGAGGCCGCCGACCCGGCCCTGGATGCCGACCTGGAAGCGTGGGCGGCCGAGACCTGCGACCGGCCACGCCTCAGCGTGTTCGGGCCGATGCGGCTCCGCGTCGGCCCAGGCGGCGACCCCGCCGCCGTCGCACGACGCAGGCCCTACTACACGAACATCGCCGCCTACCTCGCGCTCACCCGCGGGGCCACCACCGACGAGATCGCCACCGCCATGGGCCTAACCGCCGGCAGGGTCCGCAAGGACATGTACCTGCTGCGGGACTGGCTCGGCGACAAACCCGGCACCACAAACCCCTACCTGCCCGACGCCGCCAGCAACATGGGAGCCGCTCGGGAAGGAGTCGGGCTGTACGTGATCGAAGAACTCCTCGACGACGCCGACCTGTTCCGCCGCCTACGCCTGCGCGGCGAAACCCGCGGCACCGACGGACTACCCGACCTCCTCGCCGCACTCCGCCTTGTCCGCGGAACCCCCTACGCCGACCGAAACCGCCACACCCGACCCTGGCTCACCGACCGCCGACCCGACATCCACCTCCAAACAGCCGTCGTCGACGTCGCCCACCTCGTCACCAGCATCGCCCTCAAAGCCGGCGACCTCCACCAGGCCCGAGCAGCCGCCGAACTCGCCCTCCTCATCGCCCCCGACGAGACCACCCCAGCCCTCGACCTCGCCAACGTCGCGATCGAACAAGGACGAGAAGACGAAGCCGCTACCCTCATCAGAACCATCAACGACTGGACCGACAACACCGGAGAACCACCCCTCGAACTCCCCGAACGAGCCGACCGCATCCTCCGCACCCACCGCTGGCTCGAACCCGTTGAGCGAGCTGGCTGACTCGGAAGAGGGCTGAGTCCCCGAGGGGGTTCGGCGTCGCCGGGGAGCGCGCGGACTGGTGCAGTCGTTGTCGATGCGCGGTGTGCGGTCGTGCCAAGTCGACTGTCAGTACCTCTGGATACAGTCACGGCATGAGTCCCGTGCTGCGCGCCACCCAATACGTCGCTGGCCGACAAGTACGCCCCGGCGCTCGCATTCCGATAGCCGTGAAGATCGCCGCCACGATCTCGGCTGTCTGTGACTCGACCGAGCCCGAACGGTGGCACGGCGAAGTCAAGCTCGCGGACACCGTTGTCCTGCGTACCGACCCAACCGACAGCTTCGAGCGAGGTGGTCGCGAGGCCGAGGTAGCGCTCAAGAAGCGCATTGTGCAGATCTTCTCCGACGCTCGATTCACGCACGCCGGGCCGGCGTCGGACTCGCCGGCCCCGGTCACTCGGTAAAAACCATGAAGCCAGATTGGTCCATGATGCCCAATGCCTCTGCTGTTGATCGCAGGATCCTCACCATCGATGGCGGCGGCATCAGGGGGGTATTCGCTGCCGCATTTCTGGCGGAGGTTGAGGAAACCGTTGGCGAGCCGCTTGTCGACTACTTCGACCTCATCGCCGGAACATCGACCGGCGGCATCATCGCCCTCGGGCTGGGCCTCGGGCTCTCTGCCCGTGACATCCTCGGCTTCTACGAACAACGAGGTCCCGAGATCTTCTCAGGCGGCCGCTGGAAGGGTCTACGGCGCCTAACGTCCGCCAAGTACGACCCGCAGCCACTGTTGATCGCGCTCCAGGATGTGTTCGCGGAACGCCGGCTCGGCGAGAGCAAGACGCGACTACTGATTCCATCGCTCAACCTCGAGACCGGCGAAGTGCACATCTTCAAGACCGCACACGTCGATCGCTTCGTGCGCGACTACAAGGAAAGGGCCGTTGACGTCGCGAAGGCGACCTCGGCCGCACCTACCTACTTCCCGACTCACCGGCTTGAATCAGGCGTGCCCCTCATTGATGGTGGCCTCTGGGCGAACAACCCCATGGGTACCGCAGCCGTCGAGGCAATCGGAACGCTGGGCTGGGAACGCGGCAACGTCAGGCTCCTTGGCATCGGCTGCACCGAGTCGCCCGCGACACTGAATGACCGCAGCCGCCACGGCCACGGCATCAACTACTGGGCAGTACGGCTGACTGAGACCTTCATGGCTGGCCAGTCTTCGTCGTCCGTCGGCACGGCCCAGCACCTTCTGGGCCACGAGAGCGTCCATCGGATCTCACCGACGGTCAGCGCCAAGCGGTACAAGTTGGATGGCATCAACGGCATCGAGTCGCTTCGAGGCTTGGGTGCCGAGGTCGCCCGTGCCGAGTACCCGAAAGTGAGTGCAATGTTTCTACAAGGCAAGCGCGAGGCATTCCAACCGTTCAAGGAGGTTCCGCGATGAAGCTGACGGATCACCTCGACGGCTTCCTCAAGAACAAGGTCAACCTGAGCGATGGCAGGATCGCCGCGCTCGATTCGCATGTCGAGGCAGTGACCAAGTTCCTCTCGACCGGCGAGGACGCCATCGCCACGAACTTCAACGAGCTGATACCGCAGGGGTCGTACGCGCAACGGACGATCATCAACCCCGTGGGCTCTGGCGACGAGTTCGACGCCGACGTCCTGCTTGACATGGACGAAGTGGACGACTGGGACGCCGAAGACTACGTCGAGAATCTCTACTCTGCGTTCCGCGCCAGCAGCACCTACAAGGACATGGTGGGCCGGAAGAGCCGCTGCGTCACGGTGAACTACGCCGGCGACTTCCACATGGACGTGGTGCCCTACCTGACGCGGCACGGTGAGCACTACATCACCAACCGTAGTCAGAACCGGTATGAGCGAACGAACCCTGAGGGCTTCAACGAATGGCTCGACGAGCAGAACCGCATCACCGGCGGCAACCGGCTCATCAAAGTCATCCGGCTGCTCAAGTACGTGCGCGACTTCAAGAACACCTTCTCAGTGAAATCAGTCATCCTCACGATTCTTCTCGGCGAGCGGGTCAGCAGCACCGTGATTATGGCTGACCCGGATCACTACAAGGACTTGCCGACCGCGCTGCTCAACCTGATGACCGACCTCAACACCTATCTCCAAGCCAACCCGACGATGCCCAGCATCGACGACCCCAGCTGCCCCGGGGAGAACTTCAACCATCGCTGGGACCAGGAGCAGTACGCGAACTTCCGGTCCAAGATCGCCACCTACACCGAATGGGCAGAGGATGCCTACTTCGAGACTGATCGCGAAGAGAGCTACAGGAAGTGGCGCAAGCTCTTCGGAGACAAGTTCGGCACCTACTCAACGGCCGGGGCAACACTCGCCGTTGCTCACCGAGGCCTCCCGGGTGTTCGCGACACAGAGGAGTTCATCGAGGACAGATTCGCCGTCTCCATCAATCCGCACTACCGAGTGAAGCTGCAGGGCAGGACCCTTCGACGCAACGGGTGGCGCAACTACACACTCGCGGAGCGCGGGAACATCGTCGATCCCAACCGACGGATCCAATTCACGATTCGCTCCTCAAACGTCCCGGAGCCGTACGAAGTCTGGTGGAAGGTACGCAACACAGGGCCCGAGGCGATCCGGCGGGACATGATCCGTGGCCAAATCGAACGCGACGCCGGGTCTCGGAGTTGTACCGAACCTGCAAGTTTCCGCGGTGACCACTACGTCGAGGTCTACATCGTCGTGAACGGCACAGTGGTGGCGACTGACCGCCAGCCGGTCATCATCAGGTAACACTCCGAGCGCGCAAGGTTGCAGCATCACAGGTTGGGGGCAGAAGTCTCGGAGCCCCCCTTGGCTGCGCCCCGCGATCGCGCGTCGGCCACGGCCATCATGCCGCCGATGCTGTCCTCTGGGTCACGTACATGTGCCCAGGACGCAGCGCCGAGTCTTCGTGAATCGCATCCGGAGCGCAGGAACCCCTCAATCAAGGAATGCGGCGACGACCGCAAGGACAGATGCGACGAAGAGCAGCAGCCATGCCGCCAGTTGCAGTCGAACTCGCTTGTACAGCCTCGCCTCCGCGGGTGATTCTCGTAGCAACTCGGCCA
Organism: Actinobacteria bacterium HGW-Actinobacteria-5; assembly: GCA_002843035.1. Taxonomy (GTDB): domain Bacteria; phylum Actinomycetota; class Actinomycetes; order Propionibacteriales; family Propionibacteriaceae; genus Propionicimonas. The sequence continues at coordinate 5,622 of PHEV01000120.1, forward strand.
TTTCTCGCCGGCGCTGAATCCAGCGAACCGGATGCTGGGCGAGGGAGTACTCGATCTTGAGGTCGTCGACCGCGACGAATGCCCGGTGGGCTTCAGGGTCCACCTCTTTGAGTTGACGCAGGCTCTGAACGGCCTGGATCGCCGTACCCCCGAGTGCGAGCAGCGGCACGACAGCATCGAGCAGGTTCACACCCGACAGAATCTCAGATTCCCTCTACAGTCACCTGGTCGCTGACGCCACAACCTCCGCAGAAGTCCAGCCGTGGGCACCGCTACGCGAGGATCCGCGTCGACAGCCGGCCAGACATCCTCTACGTCGAGCGACCTGACACACGGCGATCCATCCTCTTTCAGAGTTTCGGGGGGACATGGGGGGACATGGGTTTGTCAAGGGGTTTTGTCGTGGCCTGTGGATAACTCCATGTTGTCCACAGATGTGGTGGGGACATCTGTGGCCACATGCCTGGGCTGGCCTTCTCTGGTCGGAAGAGACCTAGAGAGATGGAGCCGGCGATGGGCGTGATGCAGGCGATGGGCCTGGAGGATTCGCGGGTGCTGGAGTTGCTGGTCGGTCGGTGGCCGGGCTGGTGTCTGCGGGTGCCGGACTTGGAGTTGTTGCCCGATCCGTCGTCGATCGATGTGTGGCGGCGGGCGGCGCCGGCGCACGTGGTGGATCGGGTGTTGCACGGTCTGGCGGAGTTGGCTGCCCGGGATGGTGGGGATGACCGGGATGCCGCATCGGTGCTTGCGTGGCTGATGATGCCGGCAGCTGTCCGGCTGTCGGAGGTACTCGCCGATGCCGATCCGGACATCGATGAACACATTGCGGCATGTCTGTGGATCGAGGTCCGCACGGTCGCTTCGCGTCCGACGGCCAGGGTCGCCGCGAGTCTGGCGTGGCGTCTGCGGCGCCAAGTGTTCATGGAGTTGGGCGACCGGGCCCGGATCGACAGTCATGGCGATCGGACATGGGCTCGCACGTTCCTCGACGACGACCTCGCCACCACGACGGAGCCCTGCGTCGATCCTGACGATCTGACGATCCGGGAGGAACTCGCCGCCGTCCTGGCGTGGGCGAGCGATGAGGACCTGATCACCGACGCGGATGCACGCCTGCTAGTGGATGTAGTGGCGGCGGCGGAGGCGTGGCGGGAGGGCTACCCGGACAGCATTCCCCTCCTCGGCGACCACGTCTGTGACCGGGTCGCCGCCCGCTGGGGGGTGAGTGGCCGGACGGTTCGCCGCCACGCGAGGCGGGCGATCACGACCCTGGCCGGTGCGGTGGCCGATGAGGGCCGCGCGGCTGCGCTTCGCCGGATTGCCTAGCCCAGTTTGTCCGGATCGGTGGTGCTTTCCCGGCTTAGTGGGTGGAGGAGGTGTTCAGCCCGATGAGTGATGTGTCGACTGCCGAGGTCGCTGAACTGTTCGCCCTGTTGGGTGAGGAGCCGGCCGCGATCCGTGCGCTGGCTGATGCGTTGGCGACGTTGCAAGCGATCCAGACCGCCAAGCAGCGGCTGTCGGTTCTGCCGAGCACGGTGCTGCGCGCCGGGCTCCGCGAGCGGGCGGAGGTGCTGCGGCCATGACCACCACGATGAGCCCGGTCGTGTCGGTGGAGGATCTGCGGCGCGCCTACCGTGCCGCACTTGCCGGCGAGTTCCGCCATCCGAACCGCGCACGCCCCGCTCCCGCCAAGCCCGTCGCTACCGAGTGGGCGCCAGGCCCGGGCGAGCAGGTCGTGTTGGTGGTCGGCGCCTGTGGTGGTGCGGGCGCGTCCACGGTGGCTCTGGGTCTTGCGACCTGTGCCGGGGATGCGCGGGTGGTGGAGTGCTGCACGGTGGCGGCCTCGGGTCTGGCGGGGGCGAGTACCGCAGAGATGGGTGTCACAGCGGACGGCTGGGTGCAGGGCACCCGGGACACGGTGCTGATCGAGCGTCGCTCCGACCGGGTGGCCAGCATCGCGGTGATGCCGGCACCGTCGGCCACCGCCGGGCCGTTGACGGTCCTCGACTGCCCGGCGGATGTCGATCTGTTGGTTCACGATTCCGGCTGGCTGGGCGCGCTGGCCCGCACGGCCGCCGCCGTGCTGGTGGTGACCCGCGGCACCGGGCCGGGGCTGCGACGGCTGGAGGCGGCGACTTCCGGCCTGGGCGCGGATCGTGTCCACGCCGTGGTGGTCGGCGCACCGAAACGCTGGCCCCGCCCACTCGAACAGGCTCTCGGCGCCCACGGCCGCCAGCTCCGCACCTCGGGCCGGCTCATCGGGGTGCCACATGATCCCCAGCTCGCCGTCGACGGCATCACCACTGATCCGTTACCGGCCGCGCTGCTGGCCGTCGTCGCTCCCGTTCTCGAAAGCTTGAGAGGAACATTCCGATGACATTCACCCATTTGGCCGGCACTGCTCTCGCGCCGGCGTTGATTCCGTTGAAGATCTGTCCGAAGGCGCCGCCGGGTGCGCAGCAGTATGCCGATGACATCACCGGCTACGTGTTGTGGGCGGTGATCATCCTGTTCGCGGTCGGGGTGATTGTGGCGATCGGCGCGATTGTGGCCGGCCGGATCTTCAACATGCCGCACGCCAGCAAGGCGGGCATTGTCGGCATTTTCGTCGTTGTGTTGGCGGCGATCGCCTTCGTGGTCGCCCCCGGCATCGTCGACAGCATCCTCGGAAACGGATGCATCTGATGCCCACCATGCCCGCCCGCTATTCCCGCACGGCACCCGTTCCGTGGAGCCGGAGCCGGCTGCTGGCGATGCTGGCCGGTATCGGCGTCACGCTGTGTGTGCTGCTGGCCGGTCTGGCGATCGCGGTGTGGTCGGCCGTCGTGGAACCCGGCCCGAGCGTGCCGGCGGCGACGGTGAACCAGCCAAGCGGGACAGCGGTGTCGGTGCGGGACCGGATCGCGGCGGCCCCAATGGCCAGCGTCGACGCGGACGCGGCGTTCAGCCCCGACCCCGCAACCACTCAGCTCGGGCAGATCCGGGTTCCGGTCGCCTCCGTCGAGGCCGGGCCCGCTGGGGTCGCGGCCGGGTTCCCGCACACGCCGCAGGGTGCGGTGGGCCAGTTGGCGGCGATCGAGAAGACGGTTCTGGAGTCGATGAGCCTTTCGGTGGCCCGCGACGTCCACCAGGCCTGGGTCCAGCCGGGTGGACCGGCCGTCGAGGACTGGGAGCTGACCCGGGATGTGGAGACGTTCCTGGCGGCCGGTCGTCAGGGTGGCCCGGCGAAGGATGTCACCACCTGGGTGGCGGCCACCCCTGCCGCGGCGATCGTCAAAGGGGTGGACGGGCCGGACTGGGCGCTGGCGTGCGTGCTGATGGACGTCCAGGTCGCGATCCGCACCGATGCCCGGATGGGCTACGGCTTCTGCTCCCGCATGCAGTGGAGCCCCACCGAGCAGCGCTGGCTGATCGCCGCCGGCAGCCAGCCCGCGGCCGCGCCGTCCACGTGGCCCGGCTCGCGAGCGGCGGCCGCCGCCGGCTGGCTGTCGTGGACCGAGGAATTGGAGCGATAGCGATGCCGTGGGATCCGTTCACCAAGTTGGCTTCGACGGCGGCGCAGATCGTCACCGACGCCTGGACCGCGGCCTGGCTGAGCGTGTGGAACGCCGGCTTGTGGGTGCTGCGGCTGGTCCTGTCGTGGATGGACGCCTGGCTGACCCCGGACCTGTCCGCGGATGGGCCTGGCCATGACCTGTATCAGGTGACGTTCTGGATCGCCGGGGTGCTGGTGGTGGTCCTGCTGGTCGTCCAGCTCGGCATCGCCGCCGGCCGGCGGGACGGCAGGGGCCTGGCCAGAGCGGGAGTCGGGCTGGCCCAGTTCGCGGTCCTGACCGGCGGCTGGCTCGCCTACACCGTCGCGGTCACTGTCGCGGTCGGCGGCCTGACCCGATCGGTGATGGAGCAGCTGCTGGGGGTGACGTCGTGGAACTCGTGGCAGCCGTGGACCGGCCTGGACACCAAGCAGATCAGTGACGCCGGCCTGGCGACCGTGCTGGGCCTGCTCGGGTTGTTGATGTGGATTGCGGCGATCGGGCACCTGCTGGTGATCCTGGCCCGGGACGCGGCACTGATGGTGCTGGTCGCGACCGGCCCGATCGCCGCCGCCGGGCTGGTGAACGAGGGCACCCGGGCCTGGTTCTGGAAGGCGTTCCGCTGGTTCCACGCCGCAGTCGCGACCCCGCTGCTCGTAGTGGTCGTGACCGGGGTCGGCACCAAACTGGCCGAAGGCGTGGCGGCCGGGAAGACCGGGACGGCGGAAGCCTCGGTTGGCACCATGCTGCCCGGGATCGTGCTGATCTGCATCGCCGTCATCTCCCCGGTCGCCTTGTTCAAACTCCTGGCGTTCGTCGACCCAGGCACCGCATCAGGGGCGTCAATGCGGGCTGGGATGGCGGCCGTCGGCGGCGTGCAGGGACTGCTCCACGGCCAGCCCACCACCAGTACCGGCGACGACACTGCCGCCACCTCGACCAGCGGTGGCCAGTCGACGGGGGAGGCGACCGCCGACGCCGCCACGACCAGCAGGGTGGCCGGGGTGATGCAGCAGGCCGGCCAGGTCCTCGGCCCGGTGGGGGCCGGGCTGGCCGCCGGCCTCGGCATGGTCGCCCGGGTCGGCGCGCAGGGCACCTCGCTGCTCACCGACATGACCAACCAGGAAGGCGTCGGCCACAACACCTACCAGCCCGACTACCAGGGCGGCTACGCCGACCAGGCGGCCCGCGCCAACCGCGAAGCCAACGCCACGCAGAACGAG
>PHEV01000284.1 GCA_002843035.1 Actinobacteria bacterium HGW-Actinobacteria-5
CGTTGTTTGAGGCGTTCGGTGAAGTCGGGGACGGTGTAGCGGTGCCATTCTTCGAGGCTGTTGCTGGTGAGGTCGATGCCGGCGCGGCGGCGTTGGTCGGCGAGGCTGGCGATTTCGTGGACGAGGTGGGGGTGGAGGGGCCAGCAGGCGGGGATGATGGCTCCGCCGGTGTGGTCCCAGACGTATTCGGTGTTGAACCAGTCGACGACTTTGTCGAGCCAGTCCCACAGTTCTTGGCGGAGTGTGGCGTCGCGGCAGGTGGGTGGGTCCCAGGGTCGGGGCAGGACGGCCGGGTCGCGGCCGATCCTGGTGGCAACGCCGCTTGCAGCGGCGTAGAGGTCGTCGTAGGCGGCTTTCAGCTTCGGCGTGTCCGGTAGCGGGAACGGCTGGGCCAGGAGCCGGCTCATGACTGGTCTCCGTCCGGGTCGGGCTGTTCGGCGTAAGCGCGGGCGGCCAAGTCGCGCGCCTGGACCGAGACTTGGTTGCCCCGCTTCCCAGCGAGCGTTTCCCGGGCGATCTGTTGCTGTTCGAGGAGTTGTCGTCCGGCCTTGCCGTCGATGCAGCGGTGGAGTCGGGCGAGGATGGGTCGGGTGTTTTCGGCGACGATGAGGGCGTGGCGTTCGGGGAGTTGCCGGATCTCTTCGGGTCTGAGGATGGCGATGTCTTCTCCGCTGCTGGTGCGTCCGCCGCGGCCGCTGGTTTGCCAGGTGGTGCGGGCGATGCGGACGGTGCCGACGAGGTCGGAGATTTCGCGGTTGAAGTGGATGTCTTTGCTGCCGCCGAACATGACGAGGATGTTGGTGAGGCCGATGAGGGCGCGGGCTTCGGTTTCGCCGAAGATCGCGACGAGTTGGGCGCGGGTTTGTGCTGCGTAGATGAAGCCGATGCCGAGGGCTCGTTCGTTGGCCATCCGTGTTCGCAGGGTGGGTAGGGGTGCGGTGGAGGGGAGTTCGTCGAGGCAGGCGAGCATGGGTGGGCAGAGTCGTCCCCAGGGGCTGTTGTTGGCGAGGGTGAGGGCGGTGTCGAGGATGTCTTCGGCGGCGGCTGTCATGAGGGGTGAGGCGGAGGCGTAGGGGTCTTCGCGTCCGAGGAGGTAGATGGTGCCGCCGCGGCGGATCAGGCTGGCGATGTCGGTGGCGGGCCGGTCGGGGCCGGGGACGCAGCGGCGGCGGGTGTCGGGTTGGAAGAACAGGCTCATGGCTTGTTGGGCGGTGGTGATGGTGTTGCCGGTGGTGCGTTCGTCGCCGGTGATGGCGCCTTGGAGGAGG
>PHEV01000285.1 GCA_002843035.1 Actinobacteria bacterium HGW-Actinobacteria-5
TGGGCCACCGCCGGATCGGACGCAACCGCCTCGGTGACTCCGACGGAGCCGTCAGGACCGGCGGGTCCCCAGGTGCCCTTGGGGCGGAACAACGCATAGCCGACCGGCTCGCCGGCGCGCTCGACGACCAGGATCCGCTGCTCCTCGGAGCCGTGCCGGAAGATCGGCGCGTCGCACAGCCACATCGCCGCGAGTTCGGGTGTCTCCCTGGTCACCCAGCCCGGACGCTCCACCGCGCCGTGGAGGCGGGCGATCAGGCCGCCGTGGCGCTCAGGGGAGAGCTTCTCGATCCGGACCTCGAGATCCTCGGTGCCTGGCAGGTCACGCAGCGCCGCGCGGCGGGGCAGCGTGAGGTTCACCTGGCGCGAGGCCAGGCCGTAGCCGAACCGGCCGTAGATGCCGGCCTCCGCCGCGAACAACAGCGAGACGGGCTCGTCGCGGTCGTGACAGTGCGCGAAGTGCTCGGCGATCATGGCGGAGAGCAGCCCGCGCCGCCGCCACTGCGGGTGCACGCCGACCCAGGTGAGGCCGGCGACCTTCAGTCTTCCGCCAGGCACCGGGCAGTGCCCGAACGGATAGGACGCGCGCAGCGCCACCAGTTCCTCCGGGCGCCCGCTGCGGATCACGGCGCGGGTGCGCTCCCAGGTGAGCGGGCTCGGTACGGCGAGCAGGTCCTCGAGAGCGTCGGTCGTGGGGAACGCCCACCGATCGAGTTCGAGAACCTCGGCGAGCCGGTCGGGACCGGGGCTGATCATGTCGAAGCCTTCAGGAAGCATGCGCCCACTCTGGCGTACCGGCGCCACCAGGCGCTACGTGCCGCCCGTGCGACGGCCACCGGGGAGGCCGGCGCCGGTCAAGGGGGGAGCGCGCGGCCTAGGCTCGGCGCATGGATGAGCAGGCGCTGGAACGGATCGCGACAGCGGCGCGGGAGGTGCTTCGGGCCAACGACACCGGCACGCTGGTGAAGGCCGCACCGCAGGCGCAGCTCACCTTGGTATCGAACGTCTTGGGATGTATCTTCGCCTTCATCGTCGTTCCCTTCTCTCTCGCGCTCGCGGTACGTGCGAGCCGGTTCAGCGGTCCCGGGAAGCCGGGGCCTGTCCGCCCTCGAGGGCGCGGACGCCGCCCTCATAGAAGAATTCCTCTACACCCTTCTCACGCCAGCCGAAGCCGACGAAATGGCCAAACGCTGGGCCCTGGTCAAGGAACTTTCGAAGGGCATGGCCCAACGCAAAATAGCCGAGGAACTCGGC
>PHEV01000121.1 GCA_002843035.1 Actinobacteria bacterium HGW-Actinobacteria-5
GCCGCCTCCGCCACCGGCGCAGCCCGGGTGTGGGGTGCCATCGCTCCCTACGTGATCGTGGTGACCGTGTTCGCGCTCAGCCAGATCCCGGCGATCAAGGCCTGGCTGGCCAAGACCTTCGCGTTCGTCTTCAACTGGCCCGGACTGCAGTCCGGCAGCTTCACGAAGAACGCGGACGGCAGTGTCGTCGCGCAACCGCTCGACTTCTGCGGCATCGTCACCGGCGGCCAGGCCAGCGCGGGGACGGTGACCAGTTGCAGCCTCGGCCAGGTGAACCTGTACGGCGTGCTCGCCACCGGCTCGTTCCTGTTCCTCGCCGGCCTGATCACCGCAGCCGCGTACCGGATGGGCCCGAAGGAGACGGCCGGCGTGTTCGGCAAGACCGTGAAGAGCCTCGCCTTCACCATCGTCACCGTCTCGTCCGTGCTGGCGATCGCCTACATCATGAACGGCTCCGGCATGACCATCTCGCTCGGCTCCGCCCTCGCTGCGGCCGGTGTGGCCTTCGCTGCCCTGTCACCGGTGCTCGGCTGGCTCGGCGTCGCGATCACCGGCTCCGACACCTCCTCGAACGCCCTGTTCGGCGGCATGCAGGTGGCCGCGGCGAAGGGGGTCTGGCCCGGTTCACTGGCCCATGAGATCCTCATGGCGACTTCCAACTCCACAGGTGGTGTGATGGGCAAGATGATCTCCCCGCAGAGCCTCTCGGTCGCCGCCGCGGCCACCGGCATGCTCAACCAGGAGGGGGAGATCTTCCGCAAGGTCGTCGGCTGGTCGATCCTGCTGCTGGCGATCTTCGCCGTCCTCGTGGTGCTGCAATCCACCGTCCTGATCGGGATGGTGCCGGTTCCGTGAGCACTTCCGAAGTCCGCGACGACCTGGCCGGGCTGCTGGCCGGCTGCGTCGCGGACGCCTCCCAGATCCGTACCTCGGAGTTGGACCGTCGTGCCATGGCGCACGACGCGTCCCACTTCCTGCTGCTGCCCTCGGCCGTCGTCGCCCCGCGCGACGCCGACGAGGTGGCCCGGTTGCTCCGGGCCACCGCAGCCGCCGGGGTCCCGCTCACCTTCCGCTCCGGCGGCACCAGCCTTTCGGGCCAGGCCGGGACGGACGGCGTCCTCGCGGACGTGCGCCGCCACTTCAAGGGCGTCGAGGTGCTGGACGACGGCGCACGGGTGCGGGTACAGCCCGGTGTGACGGTGAAGCAGCTGAACGCCCACCTTGCCCCGTACGGACGCAAGTTCGGCCCCGACCCGGCCAGCGAGGCCGCGTGCACGATCGGCGGTGTCGTGGCCAACAACTCCTCGGGGATGGCCTGCGGCACGGTGGAGAACAGCTACCGGACCATCGAGTCGGTGGTCGCGGTGCTGCCGTCCGGCACGGTGATCGACACCGGGGCGCCGGACGCGGACGCGAAGCTGCGCGCGCTCGAACCGAAGCTCCACGAAGGCCTGCTGAAACTGCGCGAGCGGGTCGTCTCCAACCCGGCCTCCGTGGCGAAGATCGCCCAGCAGTTCTCGATGAAGAACACGATGGGCTACGGCATCAACGCCCTGGTCGACTACCAGACGGTGCCGGAGATCCTCACCCACCTGCTGGTCGGCAGCGAGGGGACGCTGGCGTTCCTCGCGTCCGCGACCTTCCGCACGATCGAGTTGCGCACGCAGACCACGTCCGCGCTGCTGGTATTCGACGACCTGTACGCGGCGAACGCGTCCCTGCCCGCGCTGGTCGCCACCGGCGCGGCCACCCTCGAACTGATGGACGCCACGTCGCTGCGCGTCGGCCAGGCCTTCCCGGACACCCCGGCGATGATCAAGGAGCTCCGGGTCGAGGCGCAGGCGGCCCTGCTGGTCGAGTACCAGGCCACGACCCGCGCGGAGCTGGAGCACCTCGCGCAGGCCGCCCGTCCCACCCTCGACCAGCTGCCGGTGCCCCCGGTCGAGCTCACCGAGGATCCGGTCGTGCGCGGCAAGCTGTGGAAGCTGCGCAAGGGCCTGTACACCTCGGTGGCCGGCGCCCGGACGTCCGGCACCACGGCCCTGCTCGAGGATGTGGTGGTGCCGGTGGCCAAGCTGGCCGACACCTGCAGCGACCTCGCGGTGCTGTTCGAGAAGTACTCCTACCGCGATTCGGTGATCTTCGGGCACGCCAAGGACGGCAACATCCACTTCATGCTCACCGACCGGTTCGAGTCGACCGAGCAGATGGACCGCTACACCGGGTTCACCGAGGACATGGTCGCGCTCGTCCTGGCCAACGACGGGTCGTTGAAGGCCGAGCACGGCACCGGGCGGGTCATGTCGCCCTACGTGCGGCGCCAGTACGGCGACGAGCTGTACGAGGTGATGGTGGGGATCAAGGACCTGTTCGACCCCTCCCGGTTGCTGAACGTGGGTTCGGTGATCACCGACGACCCGGAGCTGCACCTGAAGCACATCAAGCTGCCGCCCTCGATCGACGCGGAGATCGACCGCTGCGTGGAGTGCGGGTACTGCGAACCGGTCTGCCCGTCCCGCGACCTCACCCTGACGCCGCGGCAGCGGATCGCCCTGCAGCGCGAGATCGCCAACGCCGACGCAGCCGGAAACACTGCCCTGGCCGACGAGCTGGAGGCTGGCTACACCTACGCGGCCGTGCACACCTGTGCGGTGGACGGCATGTGCGGCACTGCCTGCCCGGTCCTGATCAACACCGGCCTGTTCGTGAAGAAGCTGCGCCGCGAGCAGACCACGCCGAAGGCGACGAAGGCGGTCTGGACCACTCTCGCGAAGCATTGGAAGGGCACCACGGGCACGTTCTCCACGGTGATGGGGATCACCGACGCCCTGCCCGGTCCGCTGGAGTCCGCCCTGATCGGGGTGAACAAGCTCGGCCGGGGGATGCTCGGCCAGGACAACGTCCCGCTCTGGTCGCGCGAGCTTCCCGGCGGCGGCGCCTCCAGGGAGCGTCCGGCGCCCGCGCCGGAGAAGACGGTCGACGCGGTCTTCCTGCCCGCGTGCGTGAACGTGATGTTCGGGCCCGCGGACGGCGGGGTCGGCGTCCAGCTCAGCTTCGAGGCGCTCTGCGAGAAGGCCGGCCTCACCCTGTTCGTGCCGGAGGAGATCAGCTCGCTGTGCTGCGGCACGCCGTGGTCGAGCAAGGGCATCCCGGAGGGCTACGAGGCGATGCGGGCGGCGGTGCTGCCGGCGATCCGCAAGGCCACCGACAACGGGCGGCTGCCCGTGGTGTGCGACGCATCCAGCTGCACCGAGGGCTTCCGGCACATGATCGAGACCGATCCCGACCTGCACGTCGAGGTCATCGACGCGGTGGCGTTCGTGGCCCGGCACGTGCTGCCCGTCCTCGGGGAGTACCGCAAGCTCGAGTCGGTGACGATCCACCCCACCTGCTCCTCGACCCAGATGGGGCTCAATCCCGACCTGGTCGCGGTCGCGGGGGCGGTCGCCGAGACGGTCAACGTTCCGGTGGACGCGGGCTGCTGCGCCTTCGCCGGGGACCGCGGCATGCTGCACCCCGAACTGACCGCGTCCGCCACCCGGCCCGAGGCCGCCGAAGTCGCCAGGCTCGATGCAGCTGCCCACGCCAGCTGCAACCGCACCTGCGAACTGGGCATGACCAGGGCGACGGGTAAGGAGTACCGACACGTCCTCGAGCTTTTGGCGGAGCAGGCTCTTGGATAGGCGACCTCGAGCGGCCAGAGTTGGAGACAGCGGTACACCGGTCGCCCCCGACGGGAATCCGTCGGGGGCGACCGTCCTCATCCGGTAGCGAGCAAAGGAGCAACAGATGGATCCCAGGACGACAGCGCTCGTGCTGATCGAGTTCCAGAACGACTTCACCAGCGAGGGCGGGACGCTCCACGGCGCGGTCTCCGAGGTGATGGAGGCCACCGGCACCCTGGCCAACGCGAAGACCGCCCTGGAGGCGGCACACGCGGCGGGTGCCACCGTGATCCACAGCCCGATTTCGTTCCAGCCGGGGTACTACGAGATCAGCTCCCACCCCTACGGCATCCTCAAGGGCGTCGTCGACTCGACGTCGTTCGTGAAGGGGACCTGGGGTTGCGAGATCGTCGGTGACGTGGCGCCGTCCGGGGAGGACATCGTGCTGGAGGGCAAGCGGGGGCTGGACGCCTTCGCGTCCACGAACCTGGACTTCATCCTGCGCAGCAAGGGCATCGCGACGATCGTCCTGGCCGGCTTCCTGACCAACTGCTGCGTCGAGTCGACCATGCGCTCTGCGTACGAGAAGGGCTTCGAGGTGTACACCCTCACTGACGCCGTGGGGGCCACCTCGCTGGAAGAACACGCGAACGCGATCAGGTTCGACTACCCGATGTTCTCCAAGCCGATCACCACCGCGGAGTTCACCGCAGCGCTGGCCGGGGAGTTGGCGTCCGCCGACACGTCGCGCGGCTACTGAATGTTCGGGTCTTCACCTGAGAGGATTCGTACAGCCATCGTCGTCTGGTCCCCATTGGACGCCTTGGTCCCCCATAGGTAGGCGGTGGCGACCGAGCCCCTCCCTGGTCGCCACCGCTCCGGGGTTCTCACCGCGGCGCCGCCGCGTCTGACTGTTCCGCTACTGCCGATCGGGCCTGCCGTCCGCATCGAGTGCGACGCGCAGTTCCGTCCGCGCCTGCGCGACCCTCGCCCGGGATGCCCGCAGGCTCCCGGCGTCCGCGGTCGCGGCCACGGAGGTCTCGGTGTCCATGGTCATGGTCAGGGCGGCGACCAGGCGCTGCAGCCGCCGGGCGCGATCCAGCCGATTCTCGTTCGTCTGTGCCCTGGCCAGGGCACGCAGCTCGTCCTCGGTGGCCTGGACGCGGGCCCGCCCGGCCTGCCAGGTCGCGGACGCCTCCTCCGCGCTCGCGCACTCGAGCACCCGCGGGATCAGTTCCCGCTCGGTCCAGTCGAGCTGGTCCTTCGCGTGCGTGAACCGGCGTTCCCACTCGCGTCCGGGACGCAGCAGCAGCCAGACCACCGCGGCGGCCGCGGCCGCGACGATCGCGACCAGCAGCCAGGCCCACCAGGGCCAGCCCCCTGACTCGGGCGCGGGAGCCGGGCTCGCCGACCTGGTCGGTGTCGGGGTGGCTGTTGGTGTGGGTGTCGGTGTGGGTGTGGGCGTCGGCGTCTCGGTCTGCGTCGGGCTCTCGGTGGCCGTCGCGGTCGGCTCCGCCGTGGCCGAAGAGGGCCCGCTGGCGGTCGGTGTCGCCTCCGGGGTGGTGGTGCTCTCGATGGAGGTCGCCGTCCGGGACGGCGTGGGTCGCGCCGGGAGCGAGATCGAGGGCAGGGCGGTGCGGTCGGGAAGATCGGGCAGGGTGACCTCCCCACAACCGCCGAGCATCGGCACCAGCGTGACCGTCACGCCCGCGACGAGGAGGGCGGCGCGCGTACCTGTAGCCATGGATCGTCCTTCCGGCTCGGTGGCGGGCGGTCGTGGTTCGACGCTACGGCCTCGCGGCCCGAGCTTCACCACCCCCGCCCAGCCGATCGCCCCTGGACAGGTCGCCGCGGACGCTGCCGGAGTGCGGGTGGCGCCCGGCAGCGGTGACGACGCCGGGGTCAGCTGGTGATCCGGGGCAGCAGGATGGTGCCCTCGCCGTCGGTGATCTCGTTCTGCTCCTCCGGAGGCGTGCTCGAGCCCGGCAGCCGGATCGTGAACTCCGCGCCGCCGGACTCCGCGCGCCCAGCCTTCACCCAGCCGCCGTGCGACTTGATGGTCTGCGCAACGATGGACAGCCCCAACCCCGAACCCGGTGTGTTGCGCGCCTTGTCGGAGCGGTAGAACCGGTCGAACACGTGGGGCAGGTCGGCCTCGGCGATGCCGGGGCCCTGATCGCTGATCCGCAGCCGGTCGCCGACCAGGCGGACGGTGATGGTGCCGCCGGGCGGGGAGAACTTCACCGCATTGTCGAGCAGGTTCGTGATCGCCCGCTCCAGGCTGTCCGGCTCGCCGACGAGGTACAGCGGGTCGAGCGCGACGTCGAAGTCCAGCCCTGGCCCCCGGCGCCGGGCCCGCACCACGGCGCTGTTCACCACGTCGCGCAGGTCGATCGGCTCGGGATGGGCCTCCACCTTGTCCTCCCGGGACAGGTGGACGAGGTCGCCGATCAGCTGGGTGAACTCGCCCAGCTGGGCCGCGATGTCGCGCAGGATCTCCGCCCGCGCGCCCGGGGGCAGCATGCCCTGGCGTTCGTCGGCGATGAGCAGCTCCACGTTCGTGCGCAGCGAGGTGAGTGGCGTGCGGAGCTCGTGCCCGGCGTCCGCGATCAGCCGACGCTGCCGCTCCCGGGACGAACTCAGCCCGCTCAGCATCGTGTTGAAGGAGCGGGTCAGGTCGGTGAGTTCGTCCATGCCACCCAGTTCGATCGCCTGCAGCTGGTCGGTCTCGGTGACCCGGATCACGGCGTCCGTGAGCCGCTGGATGGGCTGCAGGCCGGACCGTGCGATCACCCAGCCGATCGCGCCGGCGACCAGCACGGCCAGCAGGCCGAAGGTGAGCAGCGAGAACGCCAGGATGCGCAGGATCTGGTCGGTCGGCCCGAGCGGACGGCCGAGCAGCAGCGCGTAGTGCTTGTCGCCGTCCGGCGAGGAGTCGGTGAGCGGGATCGCGACGATCCGGTAGGGGTTGCCGGCGGTGTCCACGCCGGTGCGCGCGGACGAGCCGAGCTGGGTGCGCGCGATCGCCCGCTCGGCCGCGCTCGGCTCGAGGTGGACGCCGGGTCCCGGCGGGTAGATCTTGTCGTTGTCCGAGCGCACCAGCATCATCGTCACGTTGGCCGTGGCAAGAGCGTCGCTGTTCAGCCCACCCATCGCCTCCGCGTCCCCGCGAATCCAGTTCGCGGTGACCTGGGCGATGTCGAACAGCTCACCGTCCAGCTGGTTGTAGACCGCGACCGTCGTGATGATGTACGCGGCCACGCCGGTGATCGCCACGGCTCCCGCGACGGCCGCCGAGACGAGCGCGGCGAGCCGGTCGTGCAGCGGCCGGTTGTTGACCGAGAGGACGGATCGCAGCCAGCGGATCACGGCGGGGTCTCGCGCAGCACATAGCCAATGCCGCGCACGGTGTGGATCAGCCGGGACTCACCCTCGCCCTCGGTCTTGCGGCGCAGGTAGCCGATGTACACCTCGAGGGAGTTGGCGGTGGTGGGGAAGTCGAACCCCCACACCTCGTTCAGCAGCCAGCTGCGCTCCAGCACCCGGCGAGGGTTCTCCAGGAAGGTCTGCAGCAGGGCGAACTCGGTGCGGGTCAGGCTGATCCGCCGTCCGCCCCTGGTCACCTCGCGGGTCTGCACGTCGAGGCTCAGGTCGGCGAAGGTGAGCACCTCTGCGCCCACCTCGTCGCCGGCCGGACGGGCCCGGCGGGTCAGTGCACGCAGTCGGGCCTGCAGTTCCTCGAAGGAGAACGGCTTGGCCATGTAGTCATCGGCCCCGGCGTCCAGGCCGTCGACCCGGTCGCCCACTGCGTCCCGGGCGGTCAGGACGAGGATCGGCACGTCGTTGCCGGACGCGCGCAGTGAGCGGGTGGTCTCCAGCCCGTCGAGCCGGGGCATCATCACGTCCATGATCACGGCGTCCGGGCGCATCGCGGACAGCCGGGCGAGGGCCTCGATGCCATCGCTGGCCGTGGTTACCTCCCAGCCGGAGTAGTGCAGCGATCGTGCCAGCGAGTCGCGGACCGCCTGGTCGTCATCGACAACGAGGATGTGCATGGGTCAAGGGTGCCATGCGCGGGGCAATGGTGGGTCGAGGCAGTCCGCTCCGGGACGACCCTCATCCGCCGGCACACCCACAAACGCTCCCGAATTGGCGGGAGCGACTGCTCAGGAGGCTGCGCGGACGAGCTCGCGGGCCCGCTTGATCACCTCGGGCATGGCGCCCTCGATCTGCGCCAGCGTGACCGCGAAGTCGGAGTCGTCGCCGTACCACGGGTCCTCGATCGCCGATCCGGGAGTGGCGTGCGGGTTGAAGTCACTGAGCAGGTAGAGCGGGTGCTTGCCGGGCACCATCTCGAGGATCTTGCGCAGGTGGATCGACTGCATGCCGATCACCATCGACGCAGAGGTGATCTCGTCCGGCGTCATCCGGTGCGCCTGGAAGGGCCCCGGATGGTATCCGGCGGCCTCCAGGGTTGCGATGGCGCGGGGATCCATGCCGTGGCCCGCCTCCTCCCCGCTCACCCCTGCGCTGGAGAACCGGACGCCGGTGAGCCCCTCACGGGCGGCGAACGCGTCCGCCACCACCTTGGCCATCGGCGAGCGGCAGATGTTGCCCCAGCAGACGAACAGCACGGTCAGGTCGCTCACCGGTGCTGCTCTCCTTTCTTTCCGAAGAAGGCGTTCAGGATGAAGCTGACCACCGAGATGATCAGGCCTCCCAGGAAGGCCGAACCGAAGCCGTCGACATGCCACCCGACGCCCATCTCCCCCGCCAGCCAGGAGATCAGCAGCAGCAGCAGGGCGTTGATGACCAGCAGGAAGATGCCGAGGGTGATCAGGATCAGCGGGGCTGAGACGAACTTGAACAGCGGTTTGATGATCGTGTTCACGACGCCGAAGATGGCGGCCACGATCAGGATCGTGATGACCTCACTGGTGAGGTCCGGCTTCTCCACGGTGATCCCGGGAACCAGCCAGGTGGCCACGGCGAGGGCGGCGGCGCTGGCGAGGAAGCGGACGAGCATGGCCCCATGCTGTCACGGATGACAAACTTCTCGCATCGATTGAGATGGAGGCAGAACCAGTGGGTGCGCTCAAGGGACGGCACTTCCTCAAGGAGGAGGACTTCACTCCGGCCGAATGGCGCGGGCTGCTGGACCTCACCGGGGAGTTGAAGACGGCGCGCCGGGCGGGCACCGAACAGCAGGCGCTGGGCGGGATGAACCTGGCGCTGATCTTCGAGAAGACCTCGACCCGCACCCGGTCGGCGTTCGAGGTCGCTGCCCACCAGCAGGGCGCCCACGTCACCCAGATGGACGGCAACTCCTCCCAGCTGGGCCACAAGGAGTCGCCGGCCGACACCGCGAGGGTGCTGTCGAGGTTGTTCGACGGGATCGAGTACCGCGGGGCCTGGCAGTCGACGGTGGAGACGATCGCGCAGCACTCCTCCGTCCCGGTGTGGAACGGCCTGACCGACGAGTGGCACCCGACCCAGAGCCTGTGTGACATGTTCACGATGCGCGAGGCGTCCGGGCTGGACGACCGCGACATCGCCTACGCCTACGTCGGCGACGCGCGGTTCAACGTGGGTTGCTCGCTGTTGATGGGTGGC
This sequence comes from Actinobacteria bacterium HGW-Actinobacteria-5, assembly GCA_002843035.1. Classification (GTDB taxonomy): domain Bacteria; phylum Actinomycetota; class Actinomycetes; order Propionibacteriales; family Propionibacteriaceae; genus Propionicimonas. Next base: position 9,279 of record PHEV01000121.1, read on the forward strand.
GCGCTGCTCGGGATGGACGTGCGGCTGATTGCCCCGTCCAAGCTGTTGCCGCCGGACTCGGTGGTGCGCACGGCGCGGGAGATCGCGGACGTCACCGGCGCCCGGATCACGCTCACCGAGGATCTCGGCGCGGTGCGCGGCTGCCGGTTCATCCACACGGACATCTGGGTGTCGATGGGCGAGCCGGAGAGTGTCTGGACGGAGCGGATCCTGCTGCTGCGCGACTACCAGGTGAACCGGGAGCTGCTGGAGCGCACCGGGGTTGCGGACGTCAAGTTCATGCACTGTCTGCCGGCCTACCACAACCGCGAGACGACGGTCGGCGAGGCCGTCTACCAGCGGTTCGGGCTGGAGGAGCTCGAGGTCACCGACGAGGTCTTCGAGTCAGCGGCGTCCATCGTGTTCGACCAGGCCGAGAACCGGATGCACTCGATCAAGGCGATCCTGGTCGCCACCCTCACCTGACCGACAGCGGGTGGCCGAAAAGGAGAACCGTCCCCTTTCCGTCCATGGCCGATAAGGGGACGGTTCTCCTTTTCGGCCACCCGGTGCCGCTCAGGCGGGACGGACGCCGCGGGCGGCGAGCAGCGTCTCGACGGCGTCCGGACGCACCAGGCAGGGCTGGGAGATCACCTGGTTGCCGCAGCCCACGACCAGGCGGTGGAACTGGCCCGGCGGATCGTCGGTGGGCGCGACCACACTGAACGACGTCATCGTCTCGAACGGGATCGTGAGCACGTTGGACGCGTAGTTCGCCCACCGGAACCGGGACCGGCTCGCAGAGCCGCGGTTCACGATCACCAGCTCGGAGGGGGCCTCCAGCAGCATCAGCCCGGTGGAGAGGCGCCGGTGCAGGCGG
>PHEV01000001.1 GCA_002843035.1 Actinobacteria bacterium HGW-Actinobacteria-5
CCACCAGTGGGCACGTTGACCGTCGGGGTGTCGCTCGCGAGCGTGCCCGCCGCGACGGCCGCGGTCGCCGCCGAGGTGGCGGTCTTCGGCGTATAGCCGTCTCGCAGGGCGGTTACTGCCACCGTGAGCTTCCCGCCGACGTCGGCCGACCGCACCCGGTAGGTGGACTGGTCGGCACCGTCGATGGCCGACCCGTTCAGCGCCCACTGGTAGCCGAGGCCGGTCGGCTCCGGGCTCCAGCCCGAGGCGGACGCGGTGAGCAGCGCACCGACCTTCGGGGTGCCGGTGATCGTTGCGGTGCCCGGTCCTGCGAAGGTGCCACCGGGGACGGCATCGGTCGGATCACTGGTCGCCGTGACGCTGGTGTAGCCCGCCAGGCTGCCCGTGACCCGAAGCGACAGCCGGTACCCGACGTCGGCACTGGTCACGGTGTAGGTCGCCTGGGTTGCGGCGATGATCACCTCGCCGCCGCGGAGCCACTGGTAGGCCAGAGCGGTGTTCGCCGGGTCCCAGGCGGTTGTCGACCCGGTGAGCGTGCTGCCCACCGTGGCTGAGCCGGAGACCATGACGGCCCCCGGCAGGATGCCGGCCAGCACCGCGTCGGTGGCGGCCGAGGCCGCCGTGGTGGTGACCCGTCCGTCGAGCTGGGCCGTGACCAGCACGGCGATCCTCTTCCCGACCTGGTCGCTGGTCAGGACGAGCGTCGTCCCGGTTGCGTCGTCGATGGGCGAGCCGTCCGCGAGCCACTGGTAGGTGAAGGTCGCTCCGGTCGGTGCCCAGGTGCCGGGGGTCGCCGTCAGCGTCCCTCCGACGACGGGTGTGCCGGAGATCGCCGGCGTCCCGACGGTGTCGAAGGCGGTACCGCCGCTGATCGCGAAATTGATCGAGCGCACCGTCCGGCCGCTGCCCACGACGATTCGGGTGCCCGCTTCCTGGTCAGCCGTCCCGGGCCACCACTGCTGGAGGTACTCCCCGACGCAGTCCTCGCCGTCCTCGTCGGAGACGCCCCACTCTGTGCAGTAGTCGACCCGCACCTTGTAGGTGCCGGGCTTCAGGTTGAACCAGTAGCTGCCCTCCCCATAGGGACGCGCGTTGGTGACCTCGTCGCCGTCCGCGTCGACCACGGTCACCAGGACAGCCGTGGCCGAGCCGAACTGAGTGGTCACCTTCCCCGTGATCGCACCGTCCTCGGCGAGGGCGTGGAGTCTCGGCGAGATCTTGCCCGTGGCCTCGCCGGCCACGATCGTGACCGGAGTCGCCTGCGCAGCGGACGACGCGTCGCGCCACCACTCCGGGGCGTCGCCGTCCTGCTCGAACCGCACCAGCGCCTCACCGGCAGGAAGCCCGCCGACGCTGTAGCTGCCCCCTTCATAGACGCTGGTGGAGCCGAGTTCGACACCGGCCAGGTCGGTCACGACGATCCGGATCCATGAGGGGCCGCCGACGTCCGCGATGCGTCCGGTGACGCGACCACCGAGGCCCGCCTGCAGGGTGCCGAGCTGAACGGTCTCGCCCTCGCCGACCGTGACCGCGTCGTTGCCCGCGAGCGCGATGGCCGCGTAGCCGCCGTTCGGGTGGATCACCAACTCGTAGGTGCCGGCGGCCAGGCCGTCCACGTGGATCCCGCTGTTGTCGAAGGAGCTGTCAACGGTGTCGTCCGCTGCTCCCTGTCGCGTCCAGCTGACCCAGCCGGAGAGCGCCGTGCCGAACTCGTCGACCAGATCGCCCTCGATCGTTCCCGACGCGACCAGCTGCAGGTCGAGCACCGTGTCCGCGTCGATCTGCACGTTCTGCTCCAGGCCGAGCGTGCCGGCACCACAGGACAGGTACAGCGTGTAGCTACCCGCCTCCACGCGAGCGGTGTAGGTGCCCTCGGCGGTGATGTCGAGGTCGTTGTAGTCCTCGTCATCGTCCGCGTTGGTCGGGTTCAGGTTGGACAGCGAGCCCCAGCAGTTCGAGTAGTCGAGGTCTGCCCCGAGCCCGGCCGGGGGAAGGATCCGGCCGCTGACGGTGTAGGCGAGCCTGCCGACGATGTCGATCGTGGTCGCGCCGTCCACCTCGAGCCCACGGTCGTGGAGGACCACAGGAAGCGAGGTCTGGGCGTCGAGCCAGTACCAGCCGGGCTCGAGCATGACGGAGAAGTTCCCACTGGAGTCGATCGGGACGGGAATGGACGCGGCCTCGTCCTCCCCCTCGTCGTCGTCATTGTCGAGGGTGGCCGTGATGGTCACTGTCGCGTAGTTCCCTGCCGTGTCCATGCCCTCCGGCAGGATCACCCTGCCGCTGAGGGTCGCCATCTGGCGCAGCGAGATGGTCTCTGCGGTGTCGCCCCAGACCCCGATCTCGTCGGAGTAGCGGATCAGGTGCAGGTCCGGCGCAGCGACCTCCAGCTCGTACCACCCGTTCGGGATGTCGGTCCCGCGTAGGTGGCCTGTGGCAGTGTCCATGACCAGAGGGATCGGTTCGGCATCCCCGGAGGTGAGCGTGCCGGTGACCCGCGCGTAGTTCTCCGGAGTCGCGGCGACGGTGGCGGGCAGGACCACCGCGATGTCGACCGGTGAAAGGACGGGCGGCGGCGAGTCGATGGCGATCTCGACATCGGTGAGGTTCGTGTCGCCCACGGCCACCCTGGTCGCGCTGGTGAAGTCCGCACCGCCGTACCACCCGAAGGCGTTCTCGTTGTCCTCCGAGTCGATCCGGAGCGCGTAGTCACCCGGGGGCAGCTGGGTGATCCGGTAGCTGCCGTCACTGCCGACCCACCCGCAGGTCAGGCTGACCTTGTCGGCGTCCACCGCGCACACCTCGTACGAGTAGCTCTCCGGCGTCTCGCCGTCCACCGTGAGGTGACCGGAGATGCTCCTGCCGGGGACGACGGCGACGGTCTCCTCGACCGTCCCGCCAGCCGTCACCGTGACGGGTCGCTGGTTGAGGGCGTAGGTTCCGCCGTCGTCCCACACGCTCAGGATGTAGTCGCCCGGCAGCACCCGGCTGAAGGTGAAGGTGTTCGTGGTCGTGTCGTAGCTGTCCCAGTACTCGTAGAAGTTGCCGGCCTCGACGAGTTCGGCCCAGCCAGAGAAGCCACTCCCGTCGGGGGTCGTCACCGTGGCGCGCAGGGACCCTGCGGCGGCCACCGTGAAGTCGGCGGTCCTGCTGGTGCCGACCGTGAGTTCCACCGGGATCGCACCGGCGAAGTCGGCGCCGGCCGGCCACCAACTGAGGTCGTTCCCCGTCCCGAAGACCGCCAGGTACAGCCCCGGCGTCTCGGTACCGAGCCGGTAGTGTCCCGCAGTGTCGGTGCGGGTCGTGACGACGGAATCTCCCTCCGAGGTCTCGAGCTGGACGATCCCGTCCGCCACAGGCCGGCCGAGGGTGTCAGTCACCGTGCCCTCGAGCACTGCGGCCGCACGTCCGCCCAGGCTGAAGTTGATCCCGCTGACGGAGCCGCCGGGCTCGAGGTTGACCGGGACGGCACCGAGTTCCGCGTCCGAGTCACTCCACCAGTGCGCAACCATGTCCGAACTGCCCGAGGGCGGGCTCGCAAGGAAGGTGTACGTGCCCGGGGCCAGCCCGCCGAGGGTGAACCCACCGTCCCGGTCCGTGTTCACCGTGCCGACCACGTCCGCCTCCGTGGAGTAGGCGACCACGGTCGCGCCCTTCAGCGGGGCGCCGCCGGGGTCGCTCACGGTCCCCGATGCCGAGGCGGTGCGCTGCAGCACGACGTCGTCGAGGGTCACAGTCTGGCCGGTCCGGGCACGAATGAAGGTCGCGTCCGTGAGGTTGTGCGCCCGCAGGTAGTAGGTGACACCGGTCTCGCCGTACTCGAAGCGCAACCGGTAGTAGCCCTTGGCGAGGCCGCCGAGCCGGTAGGTGCCGTCGGCCGCCGTCGTGGTGGACGCGGTCGTGTAGTTGTTGGAGTCGAGGAGCGTGACCGAGACGCCGGAGAGCGGCGTCCGGCCGTCGTTGCCGCCGATCGCCTTGCCGGTGATGACCGCTTCACGGGGGACGACCAGGGTGCCCAGGTCCTTGTCCTCTCCGTCCTCCACGCTGAACGATCCGCTGTAGGAGAGGTGGCCGCTCACGTTCCACACCGCGACGTAGAGCGAGCCGGCCGGCACGCCGAGGCCGAAGCTGCCATCGGAGCCGGTCGTGAGATAGCGGTAGCCGTTGTCGTAGGAGACGTAGACCTCTGCTCCGGCGAGCGGCGCCCCGGTGTCGTCGGTGACCACGCCGTGAGCGGTCGCACTCGTCACCGCGGTCGGAGAGCGTTCGAGCGTCACGTCGACGTTGGGCGTCTTCTGGCCCTTCGTCACGGCGATCGACGTGGCATCGGCCTGATCGGCGGCACCGTCGTACCACTGGTCGGCGTAGCCCCAACTCTGGAACATGATGTCGTAGGTGCCCGCTGCGACCTTCGGCAGCTCGTACTGCGTCGTGCTGGTCGAGGCGTAGACGCTGGTGCTGGTGACGTAGTGGCCCTCGAGATCGGTGAGGGTGATGAAGACCGAATGGCCGGATCCGTCGAAATCCCCGAGGGTGACCGTGCCGGACACCGATCCCGCCGCCGTGAGGACGAGGTCCACGCCCGTGCGGGCCTGGTTCTCACCGAGGGCGAGTCTGGTACCGGCGTCGAGTGAGCCGTCCCGGGTGGTGCTGACCCAGTAGGAGCCCGCGGCAAGGGAGCCGATTGTGTAGGTGCCCGTGGAACTGCTCGTCGCGCACGCGGAACTCGTCAGGCTGGCACACACCTGCACCGAGGCGACCGGCGCCCCGAGTTCGTCAGTGACCGTACCGCTGATCGAGGAGCCGCGGGAGACCACCACGTCCTTGCCGGTCACCTCGGCCGACTCGGGCACGGAGAAGGTCTCCCGATTGGCGTACATGGTGACGTCGCCGTAGTAGGTCGTGACGTATCCGGACGCCGCGACGACGAGGCTGTACTGCCCGGCGGGGATCCCCCGGATCACGTAGTGACCGCTGGAGTCGGAGGTGGCGCACAGGGCGGCCCAGCTGTAGTCGGCGCTGGTGCAGACCCACGCGGCCTGTACCGCCGCGCCGTCGGCATTGCGGACGGTGCCGCTGATCTTCGCGCCCAACTGGAGGGTGGCGTCGTAGCCGACCAGATGGTCACCGGTGGCGACCAGCACCGCCTTCGCCGCGTCCTTCGTTGCGGCCTGCTGCCACCAGATCGAGCGGTAGTCGGTGCCGGCCGCGTCGAACTGGATCACGTAGGTGCCGGCCGCGACGTCGGAGAGGGTGTAGGCGCCGGAGGCATCCGTGGTCGCGGTCGCGACCGGGTTGGGGTCGCTGGACGCGGGCGGGAAGAGCTTGACCACGACGCCGGACACCGGGAGACCGGTATCGCCGGCCCTGACCAGGCCCGACAACGAACCGAGGCCGGTGAGTGCGAAGTCGATGCCGTCCAGGACCTGGCCGTCAGCGATCGTGACGCTCGAGACCGGGTCGCCCTGCGCGTCGTCGGTCTCGTAGAACGCTGCGCGGTGGTTGGCCGCCGTGGCCTTGAGGGTGTACTCCCCCGCCGGCAGGTCGAGGGAGTAGGTGCCATCTGCGCCCGTCTGGGCGGAGCCGGCCTCGGCCGCGTCCGCATACGCCCTCACCGTGGCCGCCGCGAGGACGGCCTCGGTGTCCGCGTCCCGCACGGTGCCGGTCAGGCGGCCCAGACCAGCCGCGAGCTGACCGCCGGCCAGCGCAGCCAGCGGTGGGACGCCGAGAGCCATGGCCAACGCCACTGCCAGGGCCAAAATGGCAGAACTCGGCCGATTATGGACGCGATGCATCGAAGAACTCCCCCTCCACGTCCCTACCCGGGGACGTGCCAAGCACAAGGTAGTGCGCCAGGTACTCCAATTCTGGGGAACGCACAAAGACGAGATGGGCAGTTCTGGAGCGTCGGAGGACCGGCTTCGCGGCCGACGACCGGCATTGATGAATAGGACCCTGGAGGCGTCCGGCACCGCCGTTGAGGCAGCGGGACGGGCCAGTTCATTCCTGAGTCCGGCGTCCTCCCGGGCCGGCTCCACCCCGCGATTGTGGACCGGCGCGATCGGATCCGAGCACCAGCGGTAATCACCGTGATCAGTCGCCGAAATGTCACCGCTTGTCGGAAGGTATTGCCTACCGAATGCTCTGCCCTGGGGGTGCGACACCGGATAGCCATCGATACCGGCAGCGCCGCAGAACAGCGGCGCCGCCTGCTGCGGGCGCCGTGCGGGTGAACCGCAACCGGATTGTCCGTGCCGTGCTCGGCCCACCCAAGCCGGTGCCGTTACGCGAGGAATTCTGTCGCATCCGGACACGGCGACGCCGCCGGTCCCTGTGGGGCCCGGCGGCGTCGCTTCGCGTCAGCGAGTCGTTACTTCTCGACGTCCTCGTCGACCCAGTCGAAGGTCTTGGTGACGGCCTTCTTCCAGTTGCGGTAGAGGCGGTCGCGCTCGGCCGAATCGGCCTTGGGCTCCCACCGCTTGTCCTCGGCCCAGTTGGCGATGACGTCAGCCTCGCCCTGCCAGTAGCCGGTCGCGATGCCGGCCGCGTAGGCCGCACCGAGAGCGGTCGTCTCGGCGACGACCGGGCGCACCACCGGCACGCCCAGCTGATCGGCCTGGAACTGCATCAGCAGCTCGTTCTGGGTCATGCCGCCGTCGACCTTCAGCTCGGCGAGCTTCACGCCGGAGTCGGCCTCCATGGCGTCCAGCACCTCACGGGTCTGGAAGGCCGTGGCCTCCAGGACCGCGCGGGCGATGTGGCCACGGTTGACGTACCGGGTGAGTCCGACGATCGCACCGCGGGCGTCGGCCTTCCAGTACGGCGCGAACAGACCGGAGAACGCCGGCACGAAGTAGGCGCCACCGTTGTCCTCAACGGACGCGGCGAGCTCCTCGATCTCCGGGGCGGAGGAGAACATCTTCAGGTTGTCGCGCAGCCACTGCACCAGGGCGCCGGTGATCGCGATCGAACCCTCGAGTGCGTAGATCGGCTTGTCGTCGCCGATCTTGTAGCACACGGTGGTGAGCAGGCCGTTCTTGGAGGGAACGATCTCCTCGCCGGTGTTCATGATCATGAAGCAGCCGGTGCCGTAGGTGTTCTTCGCCATGCCGGGCTCGAAAGCAGCCTGACCGAAGGTTGCAGCCTGCTGGTCGCCCAGGTCGCCTGCGATCGGGATGCCGCCGAGCAGACCCTGCTCGCGCCCGTAGCCGTAGACCTGAGAGGAGGACTTGATCTCGGGCAGCATGCTCATCGGGATGCCCATGTCGGCCGCGATCTCGGGATCCCAGGACAGGGTGTTCAGATCCATCAGCATGGTGCGGGACGCGTTGGTCACGTCGGTCACGTGCACGCCACCGTCGACACCGCCGGTCAGGTTCCAGATCACCCAGGTGTCCATGTTGCCCATGACCAGCTTGCCGGCCTCGGCGTCGGCGCGGGCGCCTTCGACGTTGTCGAGGATCCACTTCACCTTGGGGCCGGAGAAGTAGGTGGCCAGCGGCAGACCGACGCGAGCCTTGTACTTGTCCTGGTCGCCACCACCGAGTTCCTCGATGATCGCAGCGGTGCGGGTGTCCTGCCAGACGATGGCGTTGTAGACCGGCAGGCCGGTCTCCTTGTTCCAGACGACGGTGGTCTCACGCTGGTTGGTGACGCCCACAGCCTGGATGTTCTCCTTGTTGAGGCTGGCCTTGGCCAGGGCCTCGGCGACGACCTCGCGCACGGCGTCCCAGACCTCGATCGGGTTGTGCTCGACCCAGCCGGCCCGGGGGAAGATCTGCTCGTGCTCCTTCTGACCTACGGACACGATCTTGCCTTCGTGGTTGAAGACAATCGCCCGGGAGCTGGTCGTTCCTTGGTCAATTGCGAGGATGTACTTGTCGGCCATGGATAATTCCTTCCACGTCATTATTCAAGAGGATGATGATTGGTACGACAGCGGGTCGGCGGCCACCGGCCCGCTGTCCTGTGTGTGGGGGCGGGTACCTGGGTCGGGTGGACGAGCCGGGTGTGCCGGCTCGTCCACCCGCTCCACTCAGACCGTCGGCAGCAGGAAAGCGCCGCTCAGACCTGCGAGCGCGCCACCCACGATCGGGGCGACCACCGGAACCCAGGCGTAGGACCAGTCGGACGAGCCCTTGTTCGGGATCGGCAGAATGGCATGGGCGATACGCGGGCCAAGGTCACGGTTGGGGTTGATGGCGTATCCGGTCGGGCCACCGAGCGAGGTGCCGATACCGACGACCAGGAGGCCGACCGGGAGCGCACCGAGCCAGCCGAGCTGACCAGCAGTCACCGCACCGTTCCAGTGGCCGAGGGCCAGGATGAACAGCACCAGCACGAACGTGCCGATGACCTCGGTGATGAAGTTCCACGCATAGCTGCGGATCTCAGGGCCGGTCGAGAAAACGCCGAGCTTCATGCCGTCGGGAGCATCCTCATCGAAGTGCTGCTTGTAAGCCAGCCAGCAGAGGACGGCACCGATGAACGAACCGACCATCTGGCCGGCCAGGTAGGTGAAGATCGACGCGGCGTCGACCGGGATGCCCGGAACGAATTCCTTGGCGCCGGAAGCAATGACGCCCATGGTGACCGCGAAGTTGAGGTGGGCACCAGACGCGTAGGAGACCATGACGCCGGCGAACACTGCGATACCCCACCCCCAGTTGATATGGAGGGTGCCGGACCCATGTCCCTTGGTCTTGGAGAGCAGGTTGTTGGCTACCACGCCACAACCCAGGAGGATCAGAAACGCACTTCCGACAGTTTCCGAGAGGAAAATCGTGCCGAGAGTCACGATGGCTCACTTTCCGACACCACTGCTGGTGTCAGTCTTGGGCGTCCCGGAGGACGCAGGCGATGTTCGATGTCTTGTGAGACGGAAGGAATAGAAAACAGACGCCCCGCTCGGGGTGCTGCGCCCCTATCGCCCACCGGGGGCGTCGAGCGCCGGACGGGTGTACTGCACGACAGTCGGCGCAACAGCGCGCCGGACTGACTTGGCGGCGGCCCACGCTGGCCGCCGGAGCCTCACGCTGGCCACGTCCGCCGAGGCTCGTCGGCGCGGACGCGGATCTGGACAGTGCCCAGCGGGATCGGAACTCGTCTCACTGTCCGCGGCGAACGCAACGGCGCCGACCGGACGGTCGACCACAGTGAGGCTCATCTGACTCCTTCGTACCGCTGAACCACAACATTGGGGGCACGGCTGTGTCTAACGTTAACCCCGTCCCGCACCGCCCATCTTGCTAATGCTTGAACGCATGCGCTAGACCTGTGCACGAACGTGCACGGGAAGGGTGCAAGCTTGAACGAGCGCTACGAGGACATGTACCAAGCGGCCTCCCGCTACTACATTCAGGGCGAAACCATGGAGAGCATCGCCCACCAGTTGAAGCTCTCCCGGTCGTCGGTGTCGCGCCTGCTGAAGGATGCACGGGAGTCCGGGCTTGTCCGGATCAGCCTTGCCGACCACAGCGGCTCGCAGTCGCCACTGGCGTCGACGATCAGCCGGCACTTCGGCGTTCGCGTGCACATGGTCTCCGTGCGCGAGAACGCCAACGAGAACGTCCGCTTCGACCAGGTGGCCCGGCTCGCGGGCCGGTTGTTCACCGAGGCCGTCGACGACCACCAGTTGATCGGGGTGGCCTGGGGGGTGACCCTCTCCCACGTGGTGAAGCACCTGGGCCGGCGTCCCCTGGTCGGCTCCACCGTCGTCCAGATCAACGGCGGTGCCAACCAGCGCAGCTCCGGCATCCCTTACATCGGCGAGATCCTGCAGGCGATCGGGGACGCCTTCGACGCGCGCGTCGTGCTGTTCCCCGTCCCTGCGTTCTTCGACTACGCCGCCACCAAGCAGGCCATGTGGCGGGAGCGCTCGGTGCAGAACGTCCTGAAGCTGCACCAGAAGCTCGATCTGGCCGTATTCGGCGTCGGCTGCCTCGAGGGACGGGTGCCCTCGCACGTCTACACCGCCGGCTACATGGACGCCGCAGACATGCGCCAGCTCGCCGCGGACGGCGTGGTCGGCGACGTGTGCACCGTGCTGCTGCGCGAGGACGGCTCCTACGCAGACATCTCCTACAACGACCGTGCCACCGGCCTCACGCCCGCCGAACTGCAGCGGGTGCCGAGACGGATCTGCGTGGTCGCCGACCCGTCTCGCGCCCCGGCGGTGATCGGCGCGCTGCGCGCCGGCACCGCCACCGACCTCGTGCTGGACGAGGGCACCGCGCGCGCCATCCTGGACCGCGCGCGGCTCTGAGCCTCCGTTCCGGCCCGGCGACCGGCCACTGCCGCCCTTTGGTCTTCCGTCCCGGGACCGGAGCGCGTGCCTGTCGATTTCCCATGTGTGCGGATCGTGCGTGCACATCTGGGCGACCTTGCGTCCTGATGGTGAATCCCGGACCTGCGTCTGATTAGCCTGAACACAAGAGGCGCGCTGCGCGTTGCCTGGACGCGACGAGGAGTCCCGGGCCGCGGGCGTCGCACGACTTCAGGGAGGTCTACGTGAGGAAGCTGGCGGTTGACGTCGTCGTCATCGGTGGCGGCTCGACGGGCGCCGGGGTGGTTCGGGACGTCGCGATGCGGGGCTACAGCACCGTGCTGCTGGAGCGCGCCGATCTGGGCCAGGGCACCACCGGACGGTTCCACGGCCTGTTGCACTCGGGCGGGCGCTATGTGGTCAGCGACCCGCTCTCGGCGACGGAGTGTGCCCAGGAGAATGCGATCCTCTCCAGGATCCAGTCCGAGGCGATCGAAACCACGGGCGGCTATTTCGTCACCGGGCCTGACGACGACCCGGCCTTCGCGGACAAGTTCCTCGAGGGTGCGAAGGCCACCGGCGTCCCCGCCCGGGAGATCAGTGTCGCCGAGGCCCTGCGCAACGAGCCGCGGCTGAACCCGCGGATCCTGCGCGCGATCGAGGTGCAGGACGGGTCGGTCGACGGCTGGCAGCTGGTCTGGGGCGCGGCGAACTCGGCGAAGGCCTACGGCGCGGAGATCCTCACCTACCACAGCGTGACCAAGATCGACACCGCGGACGGGAAGGTCACCGCCGTCCACTGCACCGACCTCAAGAACGGCGAGGACGTCGTGATCGAGTGCGGCTTCGTGCTCAACTGCGCGGGCCCGTGGGCCGGCCAGATCGCGGCGATGGCCGGTGCCCACCCGGTGGACGTCATCCCCGGGCGCGGCATCATGGTCGCGATGAACCACCGGCTGGTGAACCGGGTGGTCAACCGCTGCATCTATCCCGCAGACGGCGACATCCTGGTTCCGGTGCACACCGTGAGCATCATCGGCACCACGGACGTGAAGGTCGACGATCCCGACAACCTCGCGATCGAGCCCAAAGAGGTGCAGCAGATGCTGGACGCGGGCGAGGTGCTGATCCCCGGCTTCCGGCAGTCCCGCGCGCTGCACGCGTGGGCCGGTGCGCGTCCGCTGATCAAGGACAACCGGGTCGCCGCCGCTGACACCCGGCACATGAGCCGTGGCATGGCGGTGATCGACCACACCACCCGCGACGGCCTGGACGGAATGCTCACCATCGGCGGCGGGAAGCTCACCACCTACCGGCTGATGGCCGAGCACATCGTCGACGCGATGTGCGAGAAGCTCGGCGAGAAGCGCTCCTGCCGCACCGCCGACGAGGCGATCCCCGGCTCCGAATCGGGCAAGAACTACCTGGTCACCCACCGGCTGGAGGACCGCGAGCACGACCGGCTGGACGACCAGATCATCTGCGAGTGCGAGCTGATGAGCCGCAAGATGTTCACCGACGCGCTCGCCACCCAGCCGAAGGGCACCTTCGACGACCTGCGCCGCCAGCTCCGGCTCGGCATGGGCCCCTGCCAGGGCGGCTTCTGCTCGATGCGGGCCACCGGCATCGCGCTGGAGAGCGACCACATCGACATCGAGCGGGCCACCGGCCTGCTGCGCCTGTTCCTGAAGAACCGCTGGATCGGGTTGTGGCCGATCCTCTACGGAGACCAGGTGCGCCAGACGGCCCTCGACAACTGGATCTTCCAGGGCACGCTCGACGTCGAGCACCTGCCCCAGCCCGAGAGTGAGGTGGCGCTGTGAGCCGCGTGATCGTCATCGGCGCCGGCCTGTCCGGCCTGGTCGCCGCCAACCGCCTCGCCGGCAAGGGCGTGGATGTCACCCTGCTCACCAAGGGCATCGGCGGGCTCCAGCTCGGCCAGGGCAGCATCGACGTGCTCGGCTACGCACCGGACCGGGTCACCAACCCCGTTCTGACCCTGTCGGCGATTGCCTCCGCCCGTCCCGCACACCCCTACGCCGCGATCGGCGCGGAGGCCGTGCACACCGGCATCGAGTACCTCAAGGCGCTGCTGGGCGACCTGCTGGTGGGCGACGCAGAGGCGAACTACCAACTGCCCACCGCCGTGGGTGCGATCCGCCCGACCTGCCTGGTCCAGCCGAGCATGGTCGCGGGGAACGTGACCGACGGCGCCCGGTTCGCGATCGTCGGGCTACGCCGGCTGAAGGACTTCCACCCGAAGCTGGTGGCGGAGAACCTGTCCCGCACCCCGCTGCCCGACGGTGGACGCCTCGACGCCCGCCCGGTGATGGTGGACGTGCCGGCCCGCGACGGCGAGGTGGACTCCTCCGGCCTGACCTACGCCCGCGCCTTCGACGACCCCGCGTTCCGGGATCGGTTCGCGGCCGCGCTGAAGCCGCAGCTGAACGAGGGCGAGACCGTCGGCCTGCCCGCGGTGCTCGGGCTGAAGGACCGCGGCGCCTGGAAGGACCTGTCCGAGAAGCTGGGGCACCCGGTCTTCGAGATCCCGCTGCCGCCGCCGTCCGTACCCGGGATGCGGCTGAACGAGGCACTGACGGCGCTCGCGAAGGCTGCCGGCGTCCGGGTCGTGAACGGGACCCGCGCGGTCTCGGCCCGGGTCGAGGACGGCGTGGTCAAGGGTGTCACGATGGCAACGGCCGGTGCGCCCCGGGAGTTCACCGGTGAGGCGTTCGTGCTGGCCACCGGCGGGTTCGAATCCGGCGCGCTGGCGATGGACTCCTACGGGAGCGTCACCGAGACACTGTTCGGGCTGCCGCTGCAAGGACTGGACGACGGCCCGCTCGTGCACGGCGACTACTGGAGCGCAGAGCAGCCGCTGTTCAGCGTCGGCGTCCGTGTCGGCAAGGACATGCGGGTCCTGGACGCCGCGGGAGCGGCCGTCCATCCGAACCTGTTCGCTGCGGGTGGCATCATTGGCGGCTCGTCGCGGTGGGCAGAGAAGTCCGGGGACGGCATCGCGCTCGGCAGCGCGGTGCGGGCCGCCGATTCGATCGTGGAGGAGCTGGCATGAGTGACGAGACGAAGCCCGGCCTGGAGTTCGCCGGCCACGAGTTCGCCCGGGCCAGCCTGGACGCCTGCGTGAAGTGCACGATCTGCGAGACGCAGTGTCCGGTGGCAGCGGTCACGCCGTTGTTCTCCGGGCCGAAGTTCGTCGGGCCGCAGGCCGAGCGCTACCGCAACGGCGACAGCGTCGACCACTCGCTGGACTACTGCTCCAGTTGCGGCACCTGCACGCTGGTCTGCCCGCAGGGCGTCCAGATCGCCGAACTGAACAGCCAGGCGCGCGCGGTGATGAAGGCCGACCACATGCCGTTGCGGGACCGGCTGATCGGGCAGACCACGCTGATGGGCACCATGATGACGCCGGTGGCGCCGATCGCAAGGGCAGCCCTCCACAACAAGCCGATCCGCACGATCATGGAGAAGGTCGTCGGCGTGCACCGGGACGCCCCGATGCCTCCACCACAAGGGCAGACGTTCGCGAGCTGGTGGGCGAAGCGGCCGAAGCCGGCCACGGCGGCGACGCGCGGAACCCTGGTGTTCTTCCACGGCTGCGCGGGCGGCTACTTCGAGGTGGAGACGTCGAAGAAGTCTGTCGAGGTGCTGGAGCACCTGGGGTACGAGGTGATCGTGCCGAAGCAGGGCTGCTGCGGTCTGGCCCAGCAGTCGAACGGGCTGTTCGAGCAGGCGTCCGCGTCCGTCCTGAAGCTGTGCGACGACCTGCGCGCCGCCGGCAAGGACCTGACGATCATCTCGTCGTCCGGCTCGTGCACGGGCATGCTCAAGCACGAGGCGCACGAGATCATGGGCGTCGACGACGAGCGGCTGAAGGACGTCGGGACGCGGATCCGCGACATCATGGAGTTCCTGCTCGATCTGCACGAGGCGGGCGAGTTGCCGACGGACTTCGCCACCATCGAGATGACCGTCCCGTACCACGCACCGTGCCAGCTGAAGAGCCAGGGCATGGGCATGCCGGCGGTCGAGGTGCTGGGCCTGATCCCGGGCCTGACCGTGGTGGAGTCGGGCGCGGTCTGCTGCGGCATCGCCGGTACCTACGGGCTGAAGAAGGAGAAGTACGAGATCGCCCAGGCGGTCGGCAAGCCGCTGTTCGAGATGGTCAAGAAGACCAACCCGAACCTCGCCCTGTGCGACACCGAGACGTGCCGCTGGCAGATCGAGCAGTCCTCGGGCGTGAAGACCGAGCACCCGATCTGGATGGTCCACCGCGCCTACGGCCTGTCGTAGGCGCCCGGGGGCGGCCCACCCGTGCCCGGCCCGAGTTGGGGACGGTTCCGAACTCGGTCCACCACCGGTCGCGCTGGCATGCCCCCAACCGCGCCGCCGAGGTGGCGGTCGGACCGAGTTGGGGACGGTTCCGAACTCGGTCCACCGCCGGTCGCGCTGGCATGCCCCCAACCCCGCCGCCGAGGTGGCGGTCAGCGGCGCGGCGGACGTCCTCGCCGATGCAGGAACCAGGCGGCCAGGACCCCGCCGATCACGCCGCCCAGATGGCCCTGCCAGGACACGCCGGCCCGCAGCGGCAGGACGCCGAGCAGCAGCGAGCCGTAGCCGACCGCAACGACCAGTCCGATCGCGATGTGTGCGACGTTGCGGCTGAGGACGCCGCGAACGAGCAAGTAGGCCGTCCATCCCATGACCACTCCGGACGCACCGATAACCCGGGAGCCGCGCGGGGTGAGTAGCCACGCCACGGCGCCCGAGCACATCCACGCGAAGGCGGTGGCCCAGGCGAACTCGCGCCTATCGCTCGCCCACAACACGGTGCCGAGAACGAACAGCGGCACCGAGTTGGCCGCCAGGTGCGCGAACCCGAAGTGCAGCAGGGGCGCGAACAGGATGCCGACGAGCCCGGACAGCGTCCACGGCCGGACGCCGAACAGGTCGAGCGAGTGGCGCAGCGCCAGGTCGACCAGCTCGATCACCCACAGCGCCGCCACCGCGACCGCCATCACGGTGGCGCCTTGACGAACCCGCGCCCAGTCGGCTGTCTTCACGCCGTCCAGCATGGCAGGCGACCTGTGGACCGAGTTCGGAACCGTCCCCAATCCGGTCCGTGGACCGAGTTCGGAACCGTCCCCAATCCGGTCCGTCAGCGGCGGTCGGCGAAAGCGCGGACGAAGACGGGCACCTCGCGGGTGGAAGCCGCCTTGTCGTAGCGGTAGCCGACGCCGTCGAAGCCCGTGATCGCGGACGCGGATCGCACCCGGTTGAGCACCAGCCAGGCGGCGAGCTCGCCGCGGGCCCGCTTGGCGAAGAAGGAGACCACGCTGCGCCGGCCCCTCGCGTCCGTGTCCTCGAAGCGGGGCGCGACGACCGGGGCGTCCAGTTCGTCGGGCCGCACCGCACTGAAGTACTCCCCCGAGGCCAGGTTGACCACCACCTGCGCGCCGGGGGAGGCGGCCAGGTCGTCCCGCAGCACGGCGGTGATCCGCGGGCCCCACCAGTCGTAGAGGGAGCGGCCCCGGTCCGTCGCGAGCCGGGAGCCCATCTCCAGTCGGTAGGGCTGGATCAGGTCCAGCGGACGGAGCACGCCGTACAGCCCGGACAGGATCCGCACGGTCTTCTGGGCCTCGGTGTAGTCGCGGGTGGCGAAGCGGCGCCGCACGGCCAACCCCTGGTAGACGTCGCCGCTGAACGCCAGCACGGCCGGACGCGCGTTGCGCGAGGTGAACGGGGTGTGGAAGGACGCCCAGCGCTCCGCGTTCAGCGCGGCCAGCTCGTCGGAGATCCCGGCCAGCCGGGCGAGGTCGGCGACCGACTTCGTCCGCATCACCTCGACCAGCCGCTCGGACTCGTCCAGCAGCCGCGGCTGACTCGGCGTGACCTTGGGCAGCGGTGACTCGTAGTCGAGTGACTTCGCCGGGGAGAGCAGGATCAGCACGCTCGCGAGCGTACTGGGCCCGTCCCTTGACGGTCGAGGCGCGCCCGGCGCCACAGGTCAGGCGCCGGCCCCACCGTCCACCGGCAGGATCGCCCCGGTGACCGCGGACGCCCGGTCGCTGAGCAGCCAGCAGGCCGCCTCGGCGGACGACCCGGCCGTCACCGCCCTGGTCCGGGAGCTGCGCGCGGGCAGTCCCGAGTTCGCCCGGCTCTGGGACCTGCACGACGTCGAGCCGGCGCTCGTGCACACCAAGACGTTCCAGCATCCCGTGGTCGGCCCGGTGCGGGTCGACTGCGACACCCTGCTGCTCACCGATGCCGACCAGCGTCTGGTGCTGTACACCGCGCCGGTGGGTTCGCCGGACGCCGACGCGCTCGCCATGCTCGGGACCCTCGGCCCGGGCGCGAGCCGTGCGGCTCAGCCGACGGCGTCCTTGCGGTAGCCGGCCGGGCTCAGCCCGAGCACGCGGGTGAACTCGTTGGTGAGGTGGGCCTGGTCGGTGTAGCCCAGCTCGGCGGCGAGGGACGCCAGGTCGGCGTCCGGGTCGGCCCGGATCCGTTCGGCCGCCTCCTGCAGCCGGCGCCGCCGGATCAGGGCCGCCGGGCCGAGGCCGACGTAGCGGGAAGCAAGCCTCTGCAGCGTCCGCTCGGAGGTGCCGAGCCGCTCGGCCAGCTCACCGACCCGGAGCAGGCCAGGGTCGGCCTCGGCGAGCTCCACCATCCGGTTGGCCTGGAGCGCGTCCGGGGTGGGATCGCCGACCCGGGCGATCAGCCAGTCCGCAAGCACCTCGGATGCCGCCCGCCGCCCGCGCTCGCTCGGCGGGTCGCCGAACGACTCCCCGACCCGGGCGTGCAGTTCGGGCTCGGCCAGGGCCACGTACTCGTCGCGCAAGGACGCCGGGTCGTCGGTGAACGCCGGCACCGCCGCCGGGCGCAGCAGCGCGCCGACCACCCAACCGTTTCCGGACAGATCCCGATGGGACGTCCGCGTGGTCGGCCCGGACAGTCCGACCATGGTCGACTCCACCACCAGGTTGAGCGCCGGGAACGCGATCAGCTGCTGCCGCGACACCGAGCCGTCGGAGAGATTCCAGCTGCTGATCCAGAACCAGCGCACCAGTGCCCGCGCCCCGGGTGGCGGCTCGAGCCGGTGCAGGTCGGGCAGGCGCTTCGGGTACAGCGTCCCCCGCGACGACGGCAGCATGCGGTGAGCCTATGTCGGGAATCTGCAAGCCCGGGCGGAGGGTGCCTGCCTAGGGTCGGGCCATGAGTACCGCAGTCACCGGAAACCACACGGCCCACGGCCGTCCGAACGGCTTCTCCAGCATCACGCCGTTCCTGGCGGTCACGCCGGCCCGCGACGCCCTGGCCTTCTACTGCGAGGTCTTCGGCGCGACGCTGGTCGCCACCACCGAGTTCGGCGACGTGCTCGCCCATGCCGAACTCGACCTCGGCCACGGCCGGCTGCAGCTCGGCGAGCCGATGCCCGACTACCACCTGGTCGCGCAGCCGGACGGGGAGGACTCGAGCTTCTCCCTCGCCCTGTACTGCGCCGACGTGGACGCTGTGGTCGCGAAGGCGGTCGCCGCCGGTGCCACCGTCCGCGAGCCGGCGTCCGACTTCGTCTCCGGCGACCGGTACGCCAGCATCCGCGACCCGTTCGGCGTTCGCTGGTCGATCCTGACCCGGATCGAGGACCTCTCGGACGCCGAGAGCGCCGCCCGGGTCGCGGAGTGGGCCGCCCAGTTCGGCGGGTAGGCCGCCCCTGGACGAAAAGGGGACGGTTCCTTTCTCGTCCACCCGGTCCGGGTGGACCGAGTTCGGAACCGTCCCCGATCTGGTCCGGGCCACCCGGGAATGCCGGACGCGTCGGCGCGGTTAGGCGAGTGTCAGTCGTCTAGAGTTGGGCACCCACACAGTGCTCGTTGAGGAACGCCATGTCCGACATCCGTGAGGTCATCATCATCGGCTCCGGCCCGACCGGATTCACCTCCGCCATCTACACCGCACGCGCCGGCCTGAAGCCCCTCGTCTTCGAGGGTGCCGTGGACGCCGGCGGTGCCCTGATGAACACCACGGAGGTGGAGAACTACCCCGGGTTCACCGACGGCATCATGGGCCCCGACCTGATGCTCGCCATGCGCGGCCAGGCCGAGCGGTTCGGCGCCGAGATCATCACCGACGACATCACCGCGGTCGACCTGACCGGGCCGGTGAAGACCGTCACCGACTCCGAGGGCAACACCTACTCCGCGCGCGCCGTGATCCTCGCCATGGGCTCGGGCTACCGCAAACTCGGCATCCCGGCCGAGGAGGTCTACAGCGGACGCGGTGTCTCCTGGTGTGCCACCTGTGACGGCTTCTTCTTCCGCGACAAGGACATCGCGGTGGTCGGCGGCGGCGACTCCGCGCTGGAGGAGGCCACCTTCCTGACCCGGTTCGCGAAGTCGGTCACGATCATCCATCGTCGCGACGAGCTGCGCGGCTCCAAGATCATGGTCGACCGGGCCAAGGCCGACCCGAAGATCCTGTTCGCCTGGAACTCGGTGGTCACCGACCTGCACGGCGACGGCACGCTGGCTGGAGCGACGCTCACCGACACCGTCACCGGTGCGACCCGGGAGCTGCCCATCCAGGGGCTGTTCGTCGCGATCGGCCACGACCCGCGCTCGCAGATCGTCCGCGGCCAGGTCGAGGTGGACGCCGCCGGCTACGTGGTCGTCGACTCCCCCAGCACCCGCACCAACATCCCCGGCGTGTTCGCAGCCGGCGATCTGGTCGACCACACCTACCGGCAGGCGATCACCGCGGCGGGCACCGGTTGCTCTGCCGCGCTCGACGCCGAGCGGTACCTCGCCGCGCTGTCGGACGAGGCCGCTAGCCTCACCCCTGTCACCGCGAACGCCTGAGGAGCAGCGCACATGTCGAACGTCGCCGATGTCACCGATGCCACCTTCAACGACCTGGTCGTGAAGTCGCCCAAGCCCGTCGTGATCGACTACTGGGCCGACTGGTGCGCGCCCTGCAAGCAGCTGTCCCCGATCATCGACGAACTGGCCCGTGACTACGGCGACAAGATCACCTTCCTGAAGATGGACACCAACACCAGCACCCAGGTGCCCACCCAGCAGGGCGTGCTCGGGCTGCCCACCATCCAGGTGTTCGTGGGTGGCGAGGTGGTCAAGTCGTTCACCGGGGCCAAGCCGAAGTCGGTGCTGCTGAGGGCGCTCGAGGAATACCTCTGAGCTCTCGCCCGTCCGTCCGCGCTCAGCCGCGGTTGGCGCGTCCCGAGATCGCCCCGCCGGCCGGATTGGGCGGGGTGACCGGACGCAGCGACTGCATCAGCCGCTCGAACGCGCTGCGGACGCCGCTGCGCTCGCCGAGCACCGCCCGGTCGAGGTCGAGGTGCCAGAGCCGGTCGTCCAGGCTGCGCGCGAACCCGACTGCCCGCAGGAAGCCGCTGGGCGGGGCCTCACAACGCAGGTGCTGCCTGCTCCCCACGGCGACGATCTCCCGCTCCTTCTGCTGCACCAGGCCGGCCGCAGCGGCCTGGACGAGCTGGCGTCCATAGCCGGACCCGGTCAGCCCCGGACGCACCCACAGCGCGTTCACCAGGGCGTGTCCCGGCTCCTCGTTCGGTCCGAGCAGCAGCACACCGTCCACGCGGCCGTCCCCGTTGGCGAGCTTCCACCCGCACCAGCCCCACAGGGTCGCGGCGGACACCGCCCAGGACGTGTCCGCTCCGACGACCCGCCCGCAGTAGGGGCAGGCGAGGCCCGGCAGTTCTGCCAGTGTCACCATGGACAGTCTCGACATGCCGCTCCCGGATCCGGATCATCCACCCGACGGGTGGGTCGGTTTCATCCTAGGCCCGGTGTGCGGCAGTCTGGTGCGGTGAGCCTGCCTGAGCCGTCCCGCCGTGACACCCGGCTGGACCCCTACATAGACGCGTACGCCGAGCGAACCCACGGACTGACGGTCTCGGCCGTCCGCGCCCTGTTCGCCGTCGCCAACCGTCCCGAGGTGGTCTCACTCGCCGGCGGCATGCCGAACATCGCCGACCTGCCCCGCGAAGCACTCGGACGCGCCGTCGACCGGCTGATCGCCGAGCGTGGCACCCAGGCCATGCAGTACGGGTCGGGCCAGGGCGAGCCGTTCATGCGGGAGAAGATCGTCGAGGTGATGGCCGAGGAGCAGATCCACGCCCACGCCGACGACATCGTGGTCTCCTGTGGCTCCCAGCAGGCGCTCGACCTGGTCACCCGCGTGTTCTGCGACCCCGGCGACGTCGTGCTCGCCGAGGGCCCGAGCTATGTCGGCGCGCTGGGTACGTTCCGCGCCTACCAGTGCCAGATCGTCCACGTCGCGATGGACGACGCCGGCATCGATCCGGTCGCGTTGCGCGGCGCGCTGGTCTCGCTGAAGGCGGCCGGGAAGCGGGTGAAGTTCCTCTACACGATCCCCAACTTCCAGAACCCGACCGGCGTCACCCAGACCGTCGAGCGCCGCCGCGCGATCATCGAGGTCGCCCAGGAGCACGACCTGCTGATCATCGAGGACAACCCGTACGGCCTGCTCACTCTGGACGCCGAGCCGCTGCCGGCACTGCGGTCGATGGACGCCGACAACGTGATCTACCTCGGCTCGTTCTCCAAGATCTTCGCGCCGGGCTACCGGGTGGGGTGGGCGCTCGCGCCGCACGCCGTTCGGGAGAAGCTCGTCCTCACCCAGGAGGCGGCCACCCTGTGCCCGCCGGTGTTCAGCCAGTTCGCGATCGCGACCTACCTGGACGAGTTCGACTGGCGCGCCCAGATCACGATCTATCGCGACATGTATCGTGAGCGACGGGACGCGATGCTGCAGGGCCTCACCGAGCACATGCTTCCCGGCTCCACCTGGACCCGCCCGGACGGCGGCTTCTTCGTCTGGGTGACCCTGCCCGAGGGCCTCGACTCGCAGGCGATGCTGCCCCGCGCCGTCACCGCGCGCGTCGCCTACACGCCCGGCACAGCGTTCTACGCCGACGGGCTCGGCTCGCGAAACATGCGGCTCTCGTTCTGCTTCCCCACGCCCGAGCGCATCTACGAGGGCACCCGCCGTCTCGGTGAGGTGCTCGAGCAGGAGCTGGAGATGCATCGCACCTTCGGCCTCGGCGACGAACCCACCCGACACCTCGACCTGTCCACCGGCCCGGCACCCGATATCAGTTAGGCACCACCATGAATGAAACCCCTACCCACGGCCCCATCGTCGTGCTCTCCGGCGGGCTTTCGCACGAGCGGGACGTCTCGCTGCGCTCGGGACGCCGGGTGGCCCAGGCGCTGCGGGACCAGGGCCGCGACGTCGTCGAGTCCGACATCGGCGCCGACCTGATCGAGCTGCTGCGCTCGCTCGACAACCCGGTGGCGTTCCCGCTGCTGCACGGCGGTGTGGGTGAGGACGGCGGCCTGCAGCAGGTGCTGAGCCTGCTCGACGTCCCCTATGTCGGCTCCGAGCCCAGCGCGTGCCGGCGCTCGTTCAACAAGGCCGTCGGGGGCCCGCTGATCGAGCGGGCAGGACTCTCCCGTCCACGGATGGCTGCGCTGCCGCATGACATGTTCCGCGAGCTCGGCGCGCAGGCGATCATGGCCGCGCTCGGCGAGCGCCTCGGCTTCCCGCTGATCGTGAAGCCTGCCCGCGGCGGCTCCGCGCTCGGCTGCTCGAAGGTGGACGCCCCGGCCGGGTTGGCTGCGGCGATGGTGCAGGCGTACTCCTACGGCGAGCTCGCCGTGGTCGAGGAGTTCATCGAGGGCACCGAGGTCGCGGTGACCGTCGTCGAGCTGGACGGCGAGCAGATCGCGCTGCCGGCCGTGGAGATCCGGCCGAACTCCGGCATCTACGACTACACCGCCCGCTACACCGCGGGCGAGACCCGGTTCATCGTTCCCGCGACGCTCGACGCGACCGCAGCGAAGGCCTGCGCGGACATGGCGATCGGGGCGCACCGGGTGTTCGGGCTGCGGGATCTCTCCCGCGCCGACATCATCGTGCGCCCGGACGGGACGCCGGTGTTCATCGAGACCAACGTGGCGCCGGGCATGACCGAGACCTCGCTGATGCCGCAGGCCGTCGAGGCCGCCGGCTACGACTTCGGCCTCCTCTGCGCGCAGCTGGTCGACAACGCCTGGGCGCGGCACGTCACGTCCGCCTAGCGTGGCCGGCCCGGACTCCCCCACGGGGCCATCCCGGTCCACGCCGGGATCCCCCGCCCCGGGCACACGCCTGCGGCAGTGGCTGGTGGCCGTCCTCGGCGCCGCGGTGTGCCTGACCATGCTGGTCCTGGGCCTGTGGCAGATGCGGGTGTTCGAGGCCAAGGAGAACGAGAATGCGGCGCTGCGGGCGCAGCAAGCTGCCGTCCCGCTGCTGGAGAACGTGGCCGCGGACGGCACGGTCGGCGATGTCTACGGCAGGACCGTGACCGTGACCGGGACGTACCTGCCCGCCGAGCAGGTGCTCGTGCTGGACGCCGACGGCGCGGTGCGCGTGCTGTCCGCCCTCCAGGTGGAGGACGGACGGGTGCTGGCGGTGGTGCGCGGCACCGTCCCCGCCGTGTCGTCGACGATCCCGCCGCCCCCTGCGGGCACGGTGGCCGTGGCCGGCGTGTTCCTGCCCTCCGACGCGGCTGACCAGCGTGCGGTGCCGGCGGGCACGCTCGCGTCCGTGCGGCTCGGGGCCCTCGCGCAGGTCTGGCCGCAGCAACTCCTGCCCGGATATGTCACCTTGTCCGCGGGTGATTCCCGGGCGCAGGGGCTGGCCCCGGCCACCGTGGCACTGCCCACGGGAGAGGGCTCGCTACAGAACATCGGCTATGCGTTGCAGTGGTGGGTGTTCGCCGCCTTCGGTGCGTTCATGACCGTCCGGTTCGTCCGAGCGCTGGGACGGCGAGGCTCGCTCGGTACGCTGGCCGAGGAGGAGGACGAATGACGCTTCGCGACGACCAGCGGAACCCGGCTGACGGAACCGACCCGACCCCGGAGCCGGCCTCGGCACGGGGCGAGAAGACCGTGGGGCCGGCGGTTCCTCCGATCACCTCTGCGGCGATTCCCGGGATCCGTGGTGCGCTGATCCGGTACCGCGTGATGGCCTACCTGGTCGGCACGCTGCTGGTGGTACTGGTGTTGGTGGGCATGCCACTGAAGTACTTCGCCGGCAACGGCGCCGTGGTGACCTGGACCGGGATCCCCCATGGGTACCTGTACATGGTGCTGATCGCCACCGCATATGACCTGGGCAGGCGGGTGCACTGGCCCTGGGGTCGCCTGATCGTGATTGCTCTCGCCGGCACGGTGCCGTTCCTGTCGTTCTGGGCGGAGTACTCCGCACGCAAGGACGTGCAGGCCCGGATCCACGACGTGGAGTCCTCGCCCTCCACCCCCTGAGCGACCTCGGGCCACCACCGTCCGGGCGGACCTGGTGGAGCCCTCAGGTGAGCGGCAACTCCAGGTGATCGACGCTGAAGACCAGGCCGGGGAAGTGCTGCCCGGCCGCGACAGTGACGAATCCGAGCCGCTGGTACCAGTTCGAGAGGCGGGTGTTCTCGCCGATGATTCCGATCCGCAGGCTGCTGCCTCCTCCGCCGCGGGCCCGGCGCGCCGCCTCGGCCACCAGTGCCTCCCCGTAGCCCCGGTGGCGGGCCTCGGGGCGGACGGCGAGGTGGCGCAGGACCCAGGTGCCCGGGAAGCGTCGGGACGCACCTACGAACGCGCAGCCGGCGATTCGGCCGTCCTGCTCGACGGCGAACAGCTGGGTCGGCCTGGCGACCACGCGGGCCACTTCGTCCGGAGGCCAGAACGCCGGGTTGGAGGGGGTGTTCTCCGCGGTGAGCCCGAACGTGCCCACCTCCGTGCCAAAGCCTGCGTGCAGCACCTCGAGGCATTCGTCGTAGCGGGCGGGTGTCACTTCGATAATCGTCATAGCTATTTGTCGATAAGTCGTTAGGTCAGTAGATCGGCAATTCGTTCGAGATCCTCTGCGCCGGCGAACTCGATCACAATCCGCCCTCGACTACGTCCTTCACTGACCAGGACGCGGGTGTCGAGCCGCTCGGACAGCTGCTGCCGCAGGCTCTGGGCCGCGGGAGACAGCTCGACCTGTCGCTGGGCCCGGGGCGCGCGCTTGGTTCCATGCTCCCCCACCGACACGATCTCCTCCGCCGCGCGCACCGACAGCCCCTCTGCGACGATCCGGCCGGCGAGATGCTCCATCGCCTGCGCGTCGGGCAGCATCAGAAGGGCTCGTGCGTGGCCCGCGCTGAGCACTCCGGCGGCGACCCGGCGCTGGACGGGCGCCGGAAGCTGGAGCAGCCGGATCGTGTTCGAGATCTGCGGGCGGGAGCGCTTGATCCGCACCGAGAGCTCTTCCTGCGTGCAGCTGAAGTCCCTCATCATCTGCTGGTAGGCGGCCGCCTCCTCGAGCGGGTTGAGCTGGGCCCGGTGCAGGTTCTCCAGCAGCGCGTCCCGCAGCAGGTCGGCGTCCTCGGTGCGCCGGATGATGGCCGGAATCGTGGTCAGCCCGGCCATCTGGGTGGCCCGCAGGCGCCGCTCCCCCATCACCAGTTCGTAGCCGCCTCCGTCCAGTGGACGCACCACGACGGGCTGCAGCAGACCCACTTCGGTGATGGATGCGACCAGTTCGGCCAGGGCGTCCTCGTCAAAGACCGTCCGCGGCTGCCGTGGATTCGGCCGGATGTCACCGACCGGGACCTCGGCGAAGTGGGCGCCGATAGGCTCCTCCGCTGTGGCCTCGTCGTGATGCGGTGTCAGTTCAGGGTCGGTGCGCTGGAGAAGATCACCCAGTCCGCGTCCGAGTCCGGTGTGGCGGGGCGTGTTCATGCCGACTTCTCCTCGGTGTTCATGGCTGCGCCGCGGGCCGCGAGCTCGGCGGCAGCCTCGAAGTAGGCCTGGGCGCCGGCGGACGCCGCGTGATAGGTGAGGACGGACTGGCCGTAGCTGGGAGCCTCCGACACCCGCACCGACCGGGGGATGGCCGCCTGCAGCGTCTCGGCAGGGAAGTGCTCGCGCACCTCGGCCGCAACCTGGGAGGCCAGCCGGGTGCGTCCGTCGTACATGGTCAGCAAGACCGTGGACAGGACCAGCTGGTCATTCATCGAGCCCTTTACCAGGTTGATGGTGCGCAGGAGCTGGGACACGCCCTCCAGCGCGTAGTACTCACACTGGATGGGGATCAGGATCTCCTCTGCCGCCACCAAGGCGTTCAGGGTGAGCAGGCCCAACGACGGCGGGCAGTCGATGAAGACGTAGTCGGGGGAGTACTTGGCGCTGAAGGCGCGCAGGGCATACAGCAGGCGGCTCTCCCTGGCGGGCGTGGTGACCAGACCGATCTCGGCGCCGGCGAGGTCGATCGTGGCCGGCAGCACCCATAAGCCGTCCGACTCGGGCGACGGCTTGATCAAGCTCTCGATCGGCGAGTTGCCGGCCAGCACCTCGTAGGTGCCCTGGATGCCCTCGTGATGCTCGACGCCGAGCGCGGTGGACGCGTTGCCCTGCGGATCAAGATCGATGAGCAAGACGTTGAGGCCACCCATCGCGAGCGCGGTGGCGAGGTTGACCGCCGTGGTGGTCTTCCCCACTCCACCCTTCTGGTTGGCGACCACCAGGGTTCGGGTACGCACCGGCTTCGGTAGCGATGTTTCACGTGAAACAGAGAAGCCCGCCAGGTCATCCGGCTCGTCGCCGAAGGGCTCTCCGAACTCCGGGACGTCGAACTGGACCCGTCGGGGTGCTGATGGGGGAGTGCTCGTCATGGTTCTCCTGCTGCGACGGACGTTTCACGTGAAACATCAGGATAGGGGCTCGCGGCGACGACTCAGGCCCGTCCAACCTCAATCACCCACGTTGTCTCGCCGCGGTCCGGCGCCGCCAGCTCGTGGACCTCCCCACGTAGCTTCCGCGCCCGCAGCAAGTCGGCCGCGTCGGCCAGCTCCCCGGACGCCGACGCCCCCTTCAGCGCGAGCAAGCGTCCGTGCGGCGCCACCAGCGGCAGGCACCACTCGACGAGCCGGGGGAGCGGGGCCACAGCGCGGCAGGTCACAGCGTCGTAGCTCAGGCGGTGCTCCTCCGCCCGGCCCCGAACCACCTGGACCCGGTCACCCAACGCCAGCTCCGCCACGGCCAACTCGAGGAAGTTCACCCGCCGCAGCAACGATTCCAGCAGCGTCACCCGTAGGTCAGGACGCAGGATCGCCAGCGGAATGCCCGGCAGGCCGGCGCCACTGCCCACGTCCACCACGGAGGCGCCGGACGGAAACAGGGGAGCCGCAGCCACCGAGTTGAGGATGTGACGCTCCCAGAGACGATCGCCCTCCCGCGGGCCCATCAATCCCCAGTCGATACCTCGACTTGCCAATATATCGACATATCGGCTTATCGCCTCGAAACCCGCTCCGAACAGCTCGGCACGCGTGTCCGACACGCTCAGGCCTTGGGCAGCACCACGACTCGCCGGTGCGGCTCCTCACCCTCCGACTCGCTCACCAGCCCCGCCTCGGCCACCGCGTCGTGCACGATCTTCCGCTCGAACGGGTTCATCGGCGAGAGCCGGACCGGCTCGCCGGTCTCGGTCACCTCCGCCACCGCATCCTTCGCGAGCTCCTGAAGCACCTTGCGGCGCTTGTCCCGGTGCCCCGCGATGTCCAGCATCAGCCTGCTGCGGTGGCCCGTCTCTGTCATCACCGCGAGCCGGGCCAGCTCCTGCAGCGCCTCCAGCACCTCGCCGTCCTTGCCCACCAGCACGTCGCCCGAGGTCAGGATGGACACGTGCGCGCGGCCACCTTCGGTGAAGGTGTCGATGTCGCCGTCGAGATCGGCGATGTCGAGCAACTCCTCCAGGTAGTCCGCGGCAATCTCACCCTCGTTGTCGAGCGCCGACTCCTTGCGGGAGCGCGGGCCGTCCTCGCCGGTCTCCTCCGCGGTCTGATCCGCGCTCTCCTCGGCGATCTCGTCGGCCGCAATCTCGACCACGTCGCTGCTGTCTTCGGTCACGTTCTACTCCTTCTTGCTACTGCTTGCGGGCGGCGCGGCTGCCCTTGCGGGGCTGCTGCCGCTGGATGACCTGGCGCTGGACCGTCGGCTCGGCCGGCTCTGCGGCGTCTCCCCCTGCGGCCGTGCCCCCGGAGGACGAGGCGCTGCCCTGGCGGGCCACCTTCGACGGGTCGCCGCCCACCGGCGCCGACGGCTTGCTTGCTCCCCGACGCCGAGCCGCGATCTCGTCGGGATCCTTGCCCTTGGCCCGCATGCGCTCCTCCCAGTCCACGTACGCCGGCGTCCCGGGGGCCGGGTTGCTGTGGATCAGGAGGTACTGCTGGCCCATCGTCCACAGGTTCGTGGTCAGCCAGTAGATCAGCACGCCGATCGGGATGTTCACGCCCATGAACAGGTACATGAACGGGAAGACGTAGAGCATCATCTTCTGCTGCTGCGCCATCTGCCCGGTCAGAGCCTCTGGCGGCATGTTCTTGCGCATCAGCTGCAGCTGGGTGATGAACAGCACGACCGTCATCAGCACGACGAGCGTCGCAGTCACCCACTGCGTCGCGCCGAACCCGCCCTCGATCGGAAGGAACGTC
The DNA here is from genome assembly GCA_002843035.1 of Actinobacteria bacterium HGW-Actinobacteria-5. GTDB lineage: Bacteria > Actinomycetota > Actinomycetes > Propionibacteriales > Propionibacteriaceae > Propionicimonas. The sequence continues at coordinate 27,855 of PHEV01000001.1, forward strand.
GACGACAGCTGCGCACCGAAGATCGTCGCGTTGTGCAATGACTCGGCCAGGGCAGGGTTCTGCTGGAAGAAATAGCCCAGCGCCTGGTCCGGCGTCCGGGACACGCTGTTGAGCACGTAGAACAGCGCCAGGAAGATCGGCATCTGCAGCAACAGCGGCAGACAGGACGCCATCGGGTTGACGCCCTCCTCCTTGTACAGCTTCATCGTCTCCTGGCCGAGACGCTCCCGATCGTGGCCGTACTTGTCGTTGAGCGCCTTCACCTTCGGCTGGATCAGCTGCATGTTCCGCGCGGAGTTGATCTGGCGCACGAACAGCGGGATCAGCGCGGTGCGGATCACCACGGTCAGCAGCACGATCGACAGCGCCCAGGTGCCGCCCCAGTCAGGGTTCATGCCCATCGCGCTGAGCAGCCAGTGGAAGCCGACCAGGATGCCCGAGACCGCCCAGTACAGCGGGGTCATCATCGCGCCGAGCAAGCCCATGAAGTCGTCCCACAGGTTCAGTGGGAGCAGCAGCAGAATCAGGGTGTTCATTTCACCTCGTGAACGTGCGAACACGTGCGGTCAGGGGCCGGTTCGGCCGGATGGGCTTTGGCTGCCAGCTCGGCAGCCCAGGCTTCGGCGGCCGGGGTGCCCGGCACGGGGTCGTACCCGCCCGCGGCCCACGGGTGGCAGCTGGCCAGCCGGCGCGCGGAGAGCCAGGAGCCCTTCACCGCGCCGTGCACGGTCACCGCCTCCAGCGCATAGGCCGAGCAGGACGGGTAGTACTTGCAGACGTTGCCGTACAGCGGGCTGATCACCGCGCGGTACACCTTGAGCAGGCCGATCAGGACGTACTTCATGCCGCCAGCCGATCCAGGCAGGTGCCGAGCGCGGAGGAGAGGTCCGAGGCGAGATCTTCGGTCGTCGCGGGCGGCAGGGCCCGCACCACCACGTCCACAGTGAACGGGACGGACGGAAGCGCTGCCGCGACGAGGTGGCGCAGCCGCCGCTTGACCCGGTTGCGGTTCACGGCGTTGCCCACGGCCTTGGAGACGATGAAGCCCGCCCGCGAGTTCGCGAGCGGGGAGCGACGAGCGTGCACGACCAGGCTCGTGCGTCCACAACGGACGCCGTGGCGCAACGTGTCGCGGAAATCGTCGGCGTGGCGCATCCGCGACTCGGCGGGCAACACCCTCCGGGCCGGCTCAGCCGGCGAGACGGGTGCGGCCCCGACGACGACGGGCCGAAATGATGGCGCGGCCGGCGCGGGTCCGCATCCGCAGACGGAAGCCATGGGTGCGGCTGCGACGCCGGTTGCTCGGCTGGAAAGTGCGCTTGCTCACGCGAGTGCTCCCAAGTTCGATGTAATTCAGGACCAGATGCGCCCACCCGGGCGCACGAATGTCGCGACAGCGACTGCCCAACTCTACGCGGCGCCGGGGAGGTCCGGCAAACCAGACACCTCGCGGACGCCACGTCGAGCCGACACGCCGTGCTGACAGCATCTTCTCTCGAAACTGTTTGCGCACCTGCCCGACCTTCGCTAGGTTGCTCTACGCCACTGGGGGCCGTCACCCCTGAGTTCGTGCACCCACTCGTGCACATCTGTGGACAATCGTGTGGAAACCTGGCTGGGGCAGGTAGTGAAGGAGCCGAAGCGGGACCCATGTCGCAACCTCCCAGACCCAAGGAACCCGTGGGCGCAGGCGATCTCGAGGCAGCCTGGTCCCACGTCTGGACGTCAGCCGACTCCTCCACCCGGGGGTGGCTGCAGGCAATGCGACCGGTCACCATCCACGACTCGCTGGTGATTCTCGCCGTCCTCAACGACTTCACCAAGGATCGGGTGGAGAGCCGGCTCCGCCCCCTCATCGAGCGGCAGCTCTCCGAGTTCTACTCCCGCCCGATCCGCCTGGCGATCGACGTCGATCCGACCATCGGCCAGGAGGAGCCCTCGCTGCTGGACCTCGAGCCGCCCGAGCCCGAGCCGCCGGCCAGCACCCGTTCGTCCGGTGGACGCAACGGCGACCGGCTCAACCCCAAGTACTCCTTCGAAACCTTCGTGATCGGGAACTCCAACCGGTTCGCGCACGCGGCAGCCGTCGCCGTCGCCGAGGCCCCGGGCAAGGCGTACAACCCGCTGATGATCTACGGGGATTCCGGCCTCGGCAAGACCCACCTGCTACACGCGGTCGGCCACTACATCCGCAACTACTACGACCGGGTGAAGGTCAAGTACGTCTCCACCGAGGAACTCACCAACGACTTCATCAACGCGGTCTCGGACAACCGGACGGCGGACTTCCGCCGCCAGTACCGCGACATCGACGTTCTGCTGGTCGACGACATCCAGTTCCTCGAGGGCAAGATCCAGACCCAGGAGGAGTTCTTCCACACCTTCAACACCCTCCACACCGCGCAGAAACAGATCGTGCTCACCTCCGACCGGCCCCCGAAGGCCCTGGAAGCGCTGGAGCCGCGGCTGCGCAGCCGGTTCGAGTGGGGGCTGATGACCGACATCCAGCCGCCCGACCTCGAGACACGGATCGCGATCCTGCGCAAGAAGGCGGCAGCCGAACGCCTCACCGCCGGCCCGGACGTGCTGGAGTTCATCGCGTCCAAGATCCAGACCAACATCCGCGAGCTCGAGGGTGCGCTGATCCGGGTGACCGCGTTCGCCAGCCTGAACCGCCAGGAGGTCGACCTGGCCCTTGCCGAGGTCGTGCTCCGCGACCTCATCCCCGAGGGCGCCGAGACCCAGATCTCCTCGACCGCGATCATGACCCACGTGGCCGACTACTTCGGGATCACCGTCGAGGAACTCTGCGGGCAGAGCCGGACGCACGTGCTGGTCACCGCGCGCCAGATCGCCATGTACCTGTGCCGCGAGCTCACCGACCTGTCGCTGCCCAAGATCGGCCAGCTGTTCGGCGGCCGCGACCACACCACCGTCATGCACGCCGACCGCAAGATCCGCCAGCTGCTCCGCGAACGGCGCAGCGTGTTCAACCAGATCACCGAGCTGACCAACCGGATCAAGCAGTCCCCACTGCGCTGACCACCGCCGTGCGTCCCCGCACACCCCCACCCGTGCCCGTGTCCCCCACGCGGGGGACATTGTGCACCGCTGTGGATAAGTCGGGGGATAACCTGCCCCGGCTGTGGAGCCCGTCCGCGCCACCAGGCTGCGTCCTCAAATCCTCCCCGTGTGATTCCAGGTTCTCCACAGTGGCCGTCCACAGGCGACACGCCGTCTGAGCAGTCCGTTCACCAGTTCTCCACGCAATCCACACCTGCTGTTACTACGACGAATTGATAGATCTCCCTCGAACTTCAAAGTCACCTCGTGCACAGTGTGGGGAAACGCGCCGAGTCGAGCCCATCAGGGTCCACGTCGATATGATCAACCGACCATGCGTGTGAGTTCTAGGGAGCAATGGTGAAGATCCGTCTCGACCGCGACGTCCTGGCTGAAGCAGTGCAGTGGGCGGCGCGCAGCCTGCCCACCCGTCCGAGCGTCCCGATCCTGGCCGGCCTGCTGGTGAAGGCTGCCGGCGGCCAGGTCGTGATGAGCAGCTTCGACTATGAGACCTCGGCCCAGATCACGGTCGCCGCCGACGTGACCGACGACGGTGTCGCTCTGGTGTCGGGACGGCTGCTCGCCGACATCGCGCGCTCGTTGCCGAACAAGCCGGTCGACATCACCGCGGACGAGACCAGGATGGAGCTGGTCTGCGGCACGGCCCGGTTCACGCTGCAGACGCTCCCCGTCGCGGACTACCCGTCCCTGCCGGAGATGCCCGAAGCCACCGGCGCGATCCCGAGCGAGGACTTCGCGAAGGCCGTCAGCCAGGTCGTGGTGGCAGCCGGACGCGATGAACTGCTGCCGGTGTTCACCGGCGTCCGGATGGAGATCGAGGGCGAGACCCTCTCCCTGCTGGCGACCGACCGCTACCGGATGGCGCTCAAGGAGCTGGACTGGAACCCGCGCTCGACCCGCGGCGAGGGGGCGGCCCTGGTTCCGGCGCGGGTGCTGGCCGAGACCGCGAAGAGCATGACCGCCGGCGAGACCGTCACGCTCAGCCTGTCCTCGGCCGCGACCGGCGACGGACTGATCGGTTTCGAGGGCACCGGCGCGGCCGGCGTCCGCCAGATCACCACGCGGCTGCTGGACGGCGAGTTCCCGAAGGTGCGGCACCTGATGAACGTGCAGGCCTCCGTCAGCGTGCGGGCGAACACCGCGGAGGTCATCGCGGCGGCGAAGCGGGTCGGCCTGGTGGCCGAACGCAACACCTCCCTGCGGATGCTGATCGCTGACGGCTCGATCACGCTCGAGGCCGCCACCGGCGACCAGGCGCAGGCGGTGGAGGCGCTCGAGGCGGTCGTGGAGGACACCACCGGCGCCGGGCTGTCGATGACCGCGGCCGGCTTCAACCCGCACTACCTCTCCGACGCCCTTGCCGCGCTGGACAGCCCGTACGTCCAGTTCTCGTTCACCCAGCCCGGCAAGCCGTGCCTGTTGACCGGCCTGAACGAGCTCGACGGCGAGCCGCTGGTCGACTACAAGCACGTGATCATGCTGATGCGCCTGCCTGCGTGAGCGGACAACGCTCCCCGAGGACTGCTCGAGTAAGGAAGCGGCCCGGACAGCTCGCGAAGCGCCCGGGCCGGGTGCGGGAGGATTCGCGGTGTTCGTCACCCACCTGAGCCTTGCGGACTTCCGTTCCTACACCGGCGCGGAGGTGCCGCTGGGAGCGGGCGTCACCGTGTTCACCGGGGCGAACGGGCAGGGCAAGACCAATCTCGTCGAGGCGGTGGAGTTCCTGGCCACGCTCGGCTCGCACCGGGTCGCCGCAGAAGCGCCCCTGGTGCGGGTGGGTGCGGAGCGGGCGATCGTGCGCGCGCGCGTCCAGGCCGGTCTCGATGATCCGCGCAGTCTCCTGCTCGAGGTCGAGTTGATTCCCGGACGGGCGAACAAGGCGTCGCTGAACCGGTCGCCGCTGCGGCGGCCGCGAGACCTGCTCGGTGCGCTTCGGGTGGTGCTCTTCAGTCCCGAGGATCTGGCCATCGTGAAGGGAGATCCGAGCGAGCGGCGCCGGTTCATCGACGAGCTCGTGGTCGCGCGGTGGCCGCGGCTGGCGGGCGTCCGGGCTGACTACGACCGGGTCGTGAAACAGCGTTCCACCCTGCTGAAGTCACTGTCCGGACGGGGCCCGCGCGGGCTCACCGATGATGTCGCCGTGACCCTCGACATCTGGGACGGACAACTCGCCGGCTTCGGTGCGGAGATCGTCGCGGCTCGGCTGGCCACGCTGGCCGACCTGCGTCCGCACCTGCTCGCGGCGTACGCCGACATCGCGCCGACCAAGAACGTCGCCGGCGTCGAGTACAAGTCGTCCGCCTTGCCTGCGCCGCTTTCCGTGGAACCGGACCAGGTGTCACGCACGGTCGAGAACCTCAGCACCGCCGAGCTGTCCGCGGCGCTCGCCGAGCGCATGCGTGAGCGGCGCGGCGAGGAGATCGCCCGCGGCCTGTGCCTGGTCGGGCCGCACCGTGACGACCTCACCCTCACCCTCGGCGACCTGCCGACGAAGGGGTACGCCTCCCACGGCGAGTCGTGGTCGACCGCGCTGGCGCTGCGGTTGGCGTCCTTCGCGCTGCTCCGGGCGGACGGCGTCGAGCCGGTGCTCGTGCTCGATGACGTGTTCGCCGAGCTGGACGAGACCCGGCGCGAGCGCCTCGCCGACCTGGTCGCCGGCGCCGAACAGGTTCTGATCACCGCCGCGGTCGCGGCCGACGTCCCTGCGCGTCTGGCGGGTCGCCGATTCGCGGTGCAGGCTGGTGAGGTGCTGCCCACCCCACCGGTCCTCGCGGAGGGAGCGATCCTGCCGCCGGTGGTCTCCGGGGAGACCGGAACCGAGCCTGCGGAGCCGACACCAGGCGCCGCCGAGACCCCGGAAGACCCCGATGCCTGATCGCCCCGAGCACGACCCCCAGGGCATGGACGTGGCGAAACGGGTCGCCCGGGCCGCGCGCGGCGCAGCACCCGCACCGAAGAAGCGCCGGTCCGTCCCGCGCACTGACGAACCCACCCTGCTCGGCGACCTGCTCAAGGAGGTCATCGAGGACGAGGGCTGGACGCGCGAGGTGAACGTCCATCAGCTGCTCGCCCGCTGGCCCGCGCTGGTCGGGCCGGTGAACGCCGCGCACTCCCAGCCGGTGGGGTACGCCGACACCGTGCTCACCGTCCGTGCCGAGTCGTCCACCTGGGCCACCTCGCTGCGCACGATCGCCCCACAACTGGTGGCGGTGCTCAACGATCAGCTCGGCCAGGGGACGGTGACCCGGGTGGTCGTGATCGGCCCCGAGGCCCCCAGCTGGAAGAAGGGACGACGCTCCGTGCCCGGCCGCGGCCCGAGGGACACCTACGGCTGAGCGGGGCGTCCGCCGTCGGCGGATCCGCTGTGGGCAGCGTGGCCTCCGGATCGGGGGTTGACGGGCGCAGGCTGTCGGCATGAACCACGAAACGACCCGGGTGCTGAGCCTGGACGACCGCCTGGCTGAGGCCCTGTTCGAGCAGCGCACGATCCTCCTCGGCGAACCACTGGAGGACCACAACACCAACCGCCTGTGCAACGCCCTGCTGGTGCTCTCCGCCGCCGACCCGAAGGCCGACATCCGCTTCCTGATCAACTCTCCCGGCGGCTCGGTGCCCGGCATGCTGGCGATTCGCGACTGCATGCGCGCCATCACCAACGACGTGGCCACGATCGACCTGGGGATGGCCTACAGCGCGGGCCAATTCCTGCTGTCGTCCGGGACGCCGGGCAAGCGGTACGCGATGCCTCACGCCCGGGTACTGCTGCACCAGGGTTCGGGCGGCATCGGCGGCACGGCGATGGACGTCGCGATCCAGGCCGCTGACCTGCGCAACACCAGGGACGTGGTGCTGGCCTGCATCGCCGAGGACACCGGCCAGCCGGTCGACAAGATCGAGGCCGACTCGCGCCGCGATCGCTGGTTCACCGCGGCTGAGGCGCTCGAGTACGGCTTCATCGACCGGATCATCACCAGCATCGACGAGGTGCTGCCGACCCGCGTCCGCCCGGTCGGCCTGGGGCAGCCGTCATGAGCAGCTACACGATCCCCTACGTGACCACGCGCACCAGCGCCGGCGAGCGCACCGTCGATGTCTACAGCCGGCTGCTGGCCGACCGGATCATCTACCTCGGCACTGCCATCGACGACGGCGTGGCCAACGCCGTGATCGCGCAGCTGCTGCACCTGGCCAACGAGAACCCGGACGCGCCGATCTCGCTATACCTGAACTCGCCCGGCGGTTCGATCCCCGCGACGCTGGCGATCTACGACGCGATGCAGTTCGTCCGTCCGGCGGTGGAGACCACATGTGTGGGCCAGGTGGTGGCGTCCGCCGCCGTCCTGCTGGCCGGGGGTGCGGCGGGCGAGCGACGGATTCTGCCCCACGGCCGGGTGGTGATCCATGCGCCGGCGACCGAGGGCGGGCGGGGCGCCGTCCCGGACCTGATCGTGGAGGCCGAGGAGATGGCGCGGGTCCGCGCGCTGCAGGAGGAGCTGCTCAGCCGGCACACCGGAAGGACGCCCGCCCAGCTGCGCGCCGACACCGAACGGGAGCTGGTGCTCACCGCCGAGCGGGCCGTCGAGTACGGCGTGGTCGACCAGGTGCTGGTGCCGGTCGGGTGAGCCAGCATCCTCGGGATCCGTCGTGATCCGGCCGCCGGACGGCCTGGGTGGGACGACAGGGACGCGCGGGAGGCGATGGGTGGCCGGATCGCGACATCCGTCGCCCGGGGCGGTCGAGTCGGAACGGCGGGGGTCAGGCGGCGAGGCAGACCGGGGAACGGGGGACGCGGCGTTGGCGGACGGCGGCGCGGGACGCCAGCTCGGAGACCCTCAGGCCGAGGGCACCGGCGACGGCCGCCAGCACCTCCGACGACGGCTCCTTGAGGCCGCGCTCGACCTCGGAGAGGTACTGGGCGGACACTCCGGCGCGACCGGCGACGTCGACCAGGCGCTCGTCGCGGTCGAGGCGTTCTTCGCGCAACTGGCTGCCGAGCGCCTCACGCCACAGCGGTTCGGGACGTGGCACCGCTTCCTCGCGCCGGAACGGAAGCACCTCACCCATGCGGCAACGCTAGTCGCGGCGATCGCGGGATCGCCACGGCCGCAGTCACGCCCTCAGCGAACGACGCGGGCGTTGCCCTCCCAGATCGACCAGATCGCCGCTTCGTCGGCGGGGGTCGCGTAGTCGGTGAGGCAGGTGGCGGCGTAGGCACCGGAGGCCCAGCCGAAGTGGGTCGCGTCCTCGATCGACCAGCCGCGCAGCAGGCCGTAGAGGAGCCCGCCGACGAAGCCGTCCCCGCCGCCGATCCGGTCCAGGACGCCGATCTCGCGCGGCGCCACCGTGCACAGCTCGTCGCCGCTGCGCACGATCGCCCCCCACAGGTGGCGGTTCGTGCTGAGCACCTCACGCAGCGTGGTGGCGAACACCGAAGCGTTGCCGTACCGCTCGCGGACCCGCTCGATCATCGCGACGAAGCCGTCCAGCTGGTCGGTGACCGCCTCGCCGCCGGCCTGTGGCCCGGCCACCCCGAGGGCGAGCTGGAAGTCCTCCTCGTTGCCGATCAGGATGTCGGCCAGGCCGGCGATCTCGCTGAACGCCGTCCGCAGTTCATCCTCTCGTCCCTTCCAGAAGGACGCCCGGTAGTTCAGGTCGAACGAGATCGCGGTGCCGTGCGCCTTCGCTGCCCGGGCGAGCTCCACACAGAACCGGCTGGTCTGCGGCGAGAGCGCCCCGATCAGCCCGGACAGGTGCAGGATCTGGACGCCTTCGGTGCCGAAGAGTCGCTCGGTGTCGAAGTCGGCGATGTCCAGGGTCCGTCCGACCTCGCCGGCGCGGTCGTTCCACACCCGCGGGCCGCGGTGGCCGTAGCCGGAGTCGGCGATGTTGAACTGGTGCCGGTAGCCCCAGGCGCCGCCCTGCGGCACGTCCGGACCCTCGAAGACCATGCCGCGTGCCCGCAGGTTCGCCTTGATCAGGGCCGAGATCGGGCTCCCCGCGACGAAGTTCGTCAGCACCTTGACCGGCAGGCCGAGGTGGGACGCGACGCTGGCCACGTTCGACTCCGCCGAGGTGGCCTGGAGCAGGAACCGGTCGCTGCTGTGCACGGTCTGGCCCGCTTCCGGGGTGATCCGTACCCCCATGCTGGTGGGCACGACCAGCGACCACTGCGCGTCCTTGCGAAACTCCATCACTTCTCCTCCTGCGGATGCCTGCGACCCGATCGTGGCAGCAGCGGACGCACGGCGGCGACTGCTTGCCGGGAGTTGCCTACGCCGGCGCGGGACCGGTCGACCGCCGGACGGTCAGGTGCACCGGCACAACCGAGACCACCCCGGCGCCGGCGGACAACGCGGGCTCCCTCAGCGGGCGAGCGACAGCAGCTCCCCAGCGAGCCGATGGACGGCAGTGGCCAGCTCCGGCACGTCGGCGAGACCGAGGTGAGCGAGCACGGCGGCGACGCCGTCCGCCAGCGTCCCTGCGGCCAGCGGCGCCAGCGCCTGGGCGTTCACGTCCTTCACCGGAGCGCCGACACCGCGCAGGTGCAGCACCCAGGCCGCGACCGCGCGGCACGCGCCCTCGGGTACCCGCCCGTCCGCGAGCTCTGCCCGCAGCGTGGGAACGATCCGCACCGGCAGCTTCAGCGAGCCGTCGGCGGCGATCTGCGCCAGGGCATGGCGGATGTTCGGGTTGTGGTAGCGCTCGAGCAGCGCCTCGCGGTACGCGTCCAGCTCGTCGGCGGGCAGCGGCAGGTGCGCGCACGCCTCGTCCCACCACTGCTCGACCCAGCCGCGACAGCGGGGATCGGCGATGGCGTCGGCGACCGTCTCGTGGCCGGCGATCGTGGCCGCGTACGCCAGCAGCGAGTGCGAGCCGTTCAGCAGGGCCAGCTTGCGACGCTCGAACGGGACCACATCGGGCACGATCCGGGCGCCGGCGTCGACCCAGTCCGGGCGTCCGGCGGGGAACTCGCCCTGGATCACCCACTCGGCGAACGGCTCGGTGGGCACGGGCGCGGCGTCGGTGATTCCGAGAGCGGTCCGCACGGCCGCGCGGTGCTCGGCCGTGGTGGCGGGGGTGATCCGGTCGACCATGGTGGTGGCGAAGCGGACGTTCGCTGCGATCCAGCCGACCAGGGTCTGGTCCACCTCGAGAGCCAGGTCGTGCACCACGCGAGCCAGGGCCTCCCCGTTGCCGGACAGGTTGTCGCAGGACACGATCGCGAGCGGACCGAGGCCGGCGGCGCGCCGGGCAAGGAGACCGCCGACGAGCCGTCCGGGGGCCGTGCGGACGACCGCGTCGGGCGCGGCGCGCAGCGCAGCGAGATCCGCTGCCACCTCCGCATCGGCCAGGTCGAGCCCGCCGTCGGCACCGCGGCGGTAGCCGGCCTCGGTGACCGTGAGCGTGACGATCGCGAGCGCGGGGGAGCGGAAGTAGCCCAGCAGTGCCGGGTGCTCCTCGGCGGAGTGGACGGCGGAAAGGCTCGAGATCACCTCGAACTCGTCGCCGACCGGCCCGCGGGTGATCAGGGTGTACAGGCCGTCCTGCGGACGCAGCTCGTCGGCGACAGCTGCCGAGCGTCCGGTGAAGGCGGCGATGCCCCAATCGGCGGCGTCCGGAGCGTGTTCGGTGTACCAGGCCTGGTGGGCGCGGAAGAAGTTGCCGACACCGAGGTGCACGATCCGCACCGGGGCGGCCGGCCGTCCGTGGCGGGCGCGGGACAGGGTCTGGGCGGCTGTGGTCGCGGTCATAGCTTGAACGCCCTCCTGGGATTGCCGGTGACGAGCTCGTGGGCGGACTGCAGGGCCTCGTCCATGCTGAGCCGGTGCTCGGCGACGAGACGGGCGAGGAAGCCGGCGTCGATCCGGCGGCTCAGGTCGTGCCGGGCCGGGATGGAGAGGTAGGCGCGGGTGTCGTCGATGAAGCCGGACGTGCGGGTGAAGCCCGCGGTCTCGGTGACGGACGAGCGGAAGCGCGCCATCGCGTCCGGGGCGTCGATGAACCACCACGGCACCCCGACGAACACGCTCGGGTAGAAGCCGGCCAGCGGCGCGAGCTCGCGGGCGTAGACGGTCTCGTCGATGGTGAAGAACACCACGTGGAAGCCGGGGGAGGTGCCGAATGCTGCCAGCATCGGCTGGACGGCCCGGGTGAACTCCACCTGGAGCGGGATGTCCGCGCCGACGTCGGCGCCGTAGCCGGCGAACGTGGCCGGGTGGTGGTTGCGGTACACCGCGGGGTGCATGGTCAGCACCAGGCCGTCGTCGGCGGCCATCCGGGCCTGCTCGAACAGGAAGGCGCGGCGAAGGGTGTCCGCCTGCGCCGGCGTGATCGCGCCGTGGCGGCCCAGCGCGTAGAGGCGCTCGGCCTCGGCGTCATCCAGCGGTTCGACCCGTGCGTCCGCGTGCGAGTGGTCGGACGAGATGGCGCCGTGCGCCGTGAAGTACGCCCGCCGGCTCTCCATCGCCGCCACCCACCCGGCGTAGCTGTCGACGTCGACGCCGCTGACCTCGCCGAGCCGGTCGATCCGGGTGTTCCAGTCGGCGCGGGCGGGCTCGAGGTAGGCGTCCGGCCGGAAGGTCGGCACGACCCGTCCGGTGAAGGTCTCGTCGGCGGCCAGGCGGGCGTGGTGGCGGAGGTCGTCGCAGGGGTCGTCGGTGGTGGCCAGGAGTTCGATGCCGAAGCGCTGGTACAGCGCCCGCGGCCGGAACGCCTCGGTGGCGAGGCGCTCGGCGATCGCGTCGTACAGCGCGTCCGCGGTCTCTGCGGACGGGGCGAGGTCGAGGCCGAAGATCTCGGCGAGTTCGGACTCCAGCCAGAACCGGACCGGGGTGCCGCGGTAGAGGTGCCAGTGCGCGCACAGCGTCCGGAACGCCTCCCGGGACTGCCCGGGGCCGAACGTGGTCTGGCCGACGCCGAGCCGGTCCAGCCCGATCCCGCTCGCGTGCAGCAACCGGGTCACGTAGTGGTCGGGGGTGATCAGCAGGGACGTCGGGTCGGCGAACGGCTCGTCGTCGGCCAGCCACTGGGCCGGCACGTGCCCGTGCGGGGAGTAGATCGGCAACGCGCGGACGCTCTCGTAGAGCTCCCGGGCCAGGGACCTCAGCGCGGGGTCGGAGGGGAGCATCCGGTCAGGGTGCACCTCGAGGCGGGGTCCGGCGCTCAACTGGCTGGTCATGGCGTCCATCGTGACTTCCGGCCCGGCTCTGGCACACGCGTTGCCGGGTGTTGCCGTCCCGGCCGAAAAGGGGACGGTTCCTTTCTCGGCCACCGCCGCTGCCGACGGACGAGGTGGACGGAAAGGAGAACCGTCCCCTTTTCGGCCACGCGCGTTGCCGGGTGTTGCCGCGGACGGTTGCCGCGTCCGGATGCAAGGAGCAGGGTGAGGGCCATGAGCGAGCAGGTCGCAGAACTCGCCGCGGGCGCCGCGCTGGTCGGCGGGCCGGGCACAACCCTCAGCGAGGACGAGGTGCGCGGTTTCGTCCGCGCGCAACTGGATGCCGCCGACCTGGACGGGAAGAGCGTCTGCCTGGTGATCCCGGACGGCACCCGTTCCAGCCCCCTGCCGCTGCTGCTGGACGCCGTCTGTTCGGCCCTCACCGGACGGGTCACGAAACTCACCGCCGTGGTCGCCCTCGGCACCCACGTGGCGATGAGCGAGGCGGCGCTTGCCCACCACCTCGGCTACGAGGAGCGGGGACTGGCCGCGACCTACCCCGGCCTGAGCGTGCTGAACCACGAGTGGTGGAAGCCGGAGACGTTCGTCGAGCTGGGCGAGATCAGCGCCGGCCGGGTGGAGGAGCTCAGCGGCGGGTTGCTCGCCGTCGCGGCGAAGGTGTCCTTGAACCGGGTGGTGGTCGAGCACGACGTCGCCCTGGTCGTCGGGCCGGTCTTCCCGCACGAGGTGGTCGGCTTCTCCGGCGGGAACAAGTACTTCTTCCCCGGTATCGCCGGGCAGGAGATCATCGATCTCACCCACTGGGTGGGTGCCCTGATCACCAGCGCCGAGATCATCGGGACGCTGGCGGTCACCCCGGTGCGGGCCCTGATCGACGAGGCCGCCGCGATGATCCCCGCGCAGAAGCTCGCCCTGTGCGTGGTGGCGAAGTCCGGCAGCTACGACCTGCACGCCGCGTCCTTCGGGGACAGCCGGGCGGCCTGGGCCGCGGCCGCGCAGGTGGCGGCGCAGACCCACGTCCGCTACCTGGACGCGCCGGTGCGGCGCGTGGTCTCCCTGATCCCCGAGAAGTACGAGGACATCTGGACGGCCGCGAAGGGCTTCTACAAGCTGGAGCCGGTCGTGGCGGATGGCGGCGAGGTGATCCTGTACGCGCCGCACGTGCGCGAGATCTCGGTCGTGCACCAGGAGATCTACGAGATCGGCTACCACTGCCGCGACTACTTCGTCGGCCAGTGGGACCGCTTCGCCGGCGTCCACTGGGGTGTGCTGGCGCACAGCACGCACCTGCGGGGAGCCGGAACCTGGAACCCGGTGGACGGGGAACACTGCCGCGTGGACGTGACGCTGTGCACCGGCATCGACGAGGCGCGGGTCCGGAAGGCGAACCTCGGCTACCTCGACCCGGCCGGGTTCGACCTGGCCGCCTACGAGGACGACCCGGACACGATGGTCGTGCCCAACGCGGGGGAGACCCTCTTCCGACTGCGCTGAGCGGTCGAGCCGCGCACCTTCAGCTGCACCGGCATCACCAGCGCCTCCGTGCTGCGGTGCCGCGCTCCGTTGATCAGCGCCACCACGTTCTTCACCGCGGTGCTACCCAGCTGGCGCATCGGCGCCGCCACCGTGGTCAGTGTCGGCAGGGAGATCCGCGAGATCAGGATGTCGTCGAAGCCGACCACGCTCACCTGCTCCGGCACCGCCACGCCTTCACGCAGCAGCCCGTGCATCACCCCGAGCGCGATCAGGTCGTTGTACGCGATCACCGCGGACGGCAGCTTCTCCAGCAACGTCCGCGTCGCAGCCAGGCCACCCTCGAAGGTGGGCAGGAACGGCCCGATCCGGCTGACGGTCAGGCCGGTGTGTGCCCCGTGATCACGCAGGCTCCGGAAGCGGACGCCGTCCGCCCAGGACGCCTCCGGCCCGGCCACGTAGGTGGCGGCGTCGTGGCCGAGGTCACGCAGCAGTTCGACCACGGCGTGGGCGCCGCTCACGTTGTCGGCGACGACACTCGGCACGTCGATCAGGGCGCGGTTCAGCACCACCATCGGACGCTGTTTCGCGATCGTCCGCAGGGCGGAGTCGGACATCCGCGAGCTCCCGATCACGAACCCCTCGACCACAGGGACGAGCCGCTCGAGGGCGGCCCGCTCCCTGGTGCTGGACTCGCGCGAGTCCGCCAGCAGGATCTCGTAGCCGGCTTCGGTGGCGGCCAGCTGGGCACCCCGGATCAGCTGGGAGTAGAACGGGTTGGCGACGTCGGAGATCATCAGGGCGAGCAGTCGCGTCTGTGCCGTGACCGGTGCCTGCGTGACGGGGTGCGCGCGATAGCCGAGGTCGTGGGCGACCTGCCGGATCCGGGCAGCGGTGTCGGCGTTCACCCGTCCGGGCCGCGCGAACGCGCGGCTCACCGTGGATGGCGCCACGCCGGCGGCCTTCGCCACGTCGTAGATGGTGACCGGGACTCGCGGCTGCTCCGTCACCCGACCAGAGTAGAGGAGCGGGCCGACGCCACGGTGGATCCGCGGGCTCCTGCCTCCGCGGGCATCGCGCGGCCGAGTGCGTCCTGCGTCCACGGCGGCAGCCCCGCGTCGCCAAGCAACCAGCGGCAACAGGTTGAGTCGGGCCCGGGGTGCTGGTTGATTGGGTACGTACCGAGCAACAGGAACCCACAGGAGCGACTCCAATGACCTCTGATCCCACCGCTACCGCCGACATCGGCGTGGTCGGCCTTGCCGTGATGGGCAGCAATCTCGCGCGCAACTTCGCCCGTCACGGGCACACGGTGGCGCTGTACAACCGGACGGCATCCCGTACCCACGACCTGGTCGCCGAACACGGCGGGGAGGGGTCGTTCGTCCCGTCCGATGATCTGGCCGGGTTCGTGGCGAGCCTGAAGCGGCCGCGCCGGATGGTGCTGATGGTGAAGGCCGGGGACGCGACGGACGCCACGATCGATTCCCTGGTGCCCTTCCTTGAGCCGGGCGACATCGTCGTGGACGGCGGGAACTCACACTTCCCGGACACGATCCGGCGCGAGGCGGCACTCGCGGAGAAGGGGCTGCTGTTCGTCGGTGCCGGGATCTCCGGCGGCGAGGAGGGCGCGCTGAACGGCCCGGCGATCATGCCCGGGGGACCCGCGGAGTCGTACGCGAGCCTCGGTCCGCTGCTGGAGTCGATCTCCGCGCACGTGGACGGCGTCCCGTGCTGCACCCACGTCGGCCCGGACGGCGCCGGCCACTTCGTGAAGATGGTGCACAACGGCATCGAGTACGCCGACATGCAGCTGATCGGCGAGGCCTACACCCTGCTGCGGCAGGGGTTGGGGGCCTCCCCTGCGGAGCTGGGCGACATCTTCGCCGAGTGGAACACCGGCGACCTGGAGTCGTTCCTGATCGAGATCACCGCCGAGGTGCTGCACCACACCGACGCGGAGACCGGGCGTCCGTTCATCGACGTGGTGGTCGACCAGGCCGGCCAGAAGGGCACGGGACGCTGGACCGTGCAGAGCGCGCTCGACCTCGGCGTCCCGGTGACGGGGATCGCGGAGGCGACGTTCGCCCGGGCCCTGTCCAGTTCGTTGCCGCAGCGCGAGGCCGCCCGGGCCACGCTGCCCGCGGACGCCGCGCCGATCACCGTGGACGACCGCGCCCGTTTCATCGAGGACGTGCGGCTCGCGCTGTACGCGTCCAAGGTCGTCGCGTACAGCCAGGGCTTCGACCAGATCGCCGCCGCGAGCGCCGAATACGGCTGGAGCATCGACCGGGGCGCGATGGCCCGGATCTGGCGGGGCGGGTGCATCATCAGGGCCCGGTTCCTGAACCGGATCACGGAGGCCTACGAGCGCGAACCCGGGCTGGCGCTGCTGATCGCCGACCCGTACTTCGCGAAGGCTGTGGCTGACGGGCTGGCCGCCTGGCGGCGCGTGGTCGCACAGGCAGCGCTGAGCGGCGTGCCGGCGCCCGCGTTCGCTTCCAGCCTCGCCTACTACGACGGTCTGCGCGCCGAGCGGAGTTCGGCCGCCCTGATCCAGTGCCAGCGCGACCTCTTCGGCGCCCACACCTACGGACGCGTGGACAAGCCCGGCACCTTCCACACCCTCTGGTCCGGCGACCACAGTGAGGTCATGGCCTGAGCCACCTCCCTCCGGGTGCTCGGTGGCCGATAAGGGGACGGTTCTCTTTTCGTCCACCGGGTGCGTCGGGAGCGGAGTGGCCGATAAGGGGACGGTTCCTTTTCCGTCCACCCAGTGCGTCGGGAGCGGAGTGGCCGAAAAGGAGAACCGTCCCCTTTCCGTCCACGGGTCGTTGTTCCAGGCTTGACCGGGAGATCCGGATCGGGTGTTGTGGTGCGAGCATGAGGAGGTGACCATGACCACGGTGTTGAGCGACGACGTCGCCGAACTGGCCGGACGGGTCGAGGCGCGGTTCGGTTCACCGGCTCGGCTGGGCGTGGCGTTCTCCGGTGGCGTCGACTCCTCGGTACTGCTCGCCCTCGCCACGCGCGCCCTCGGACCCGACCGGACGCTGGCCATCCTGGGCGTGTCGGCGAGCCTGGCCGCGTCCGAGCGCAGGGCCGCCCACGAGGTGGCCGCCGGCATCGGCGCCCCGCTGGTCGAGCTCGCCACGCACGAGCTGGAGCGTCCGGAGTACCGGGCGAACGGTCCCGACCGCTGCTACCACTGCAAGACCGAGTTGTTCAGCCGGATCGACGACGAGGTCGCCGCCCGCTACGGCCTCACCGCGGTCGCGTACGGCGAGAACGCGGACGACGCCGTACGGCCCGACCGGCCGGGGGCGAAGGCGGCCACGAACCACCGGGTGCTGCGCCCGCTCGCCGAAGCCGGCCTGGGCAAGGCGGACGTCCGCCGCGTGGCCCGTGCGCTCGGCCTGGCGTCCGCGGACAAGCCGGCCGCGCCGTGCCTGGCGTCCCGGATCCCGCACCACGAGCCGGTGACCGCCGCGAAACTGCGCCAGATCGAGGACGCGGAGGAGGTGCTGCACGAACTCGGCTTCACCGAGGCCCGGGTGCGCCACCACGGCGAGATCGCCCGGATCGAACTGCCCGCGGACGACCTCGTCCGCGCGGTCACCGAGCCCGTCCGGACAGCGATCCGCAGCGGCGTGCGGGCGGCCGGCTTCCGGTTCGTCAGCGTGGACCTCGCCGGCGTCCAGTCCGGTGCGTTCACGTTGCCGCTGGTGACCCGTGGCTGACCCCGCCTGGCAGCCGCCGGAGGAGTTGCGCGCGATCGCCGACCTCGACCTCGACCGGACGCAGCGCCGCGGCTACCCGGAGGCCGTCTACTGCGAGGGCAAGACCCCCGACCAGTTGCGCACGATCGCCGCCGCCCTGCGCGAGAAGGACGCCCGCACGATCTTCACCAGGGCGGACGCCGAGCGTGCGGCCGCGATCCTGCAGGTTCTTCCGGACGCCGGCCACGATCCGGATTCCCGCCTGCTCTGGTGGCCCGCCGTCCCGCCCGAACCGTCCGGGGGACTGGTGGTGGTGGCCGCGGCCGGCACGTCCGACCTGCCGGTGGCCCGGGAGGCCCAACGGACGGCCGAGCTGCTCGGACGCCGCACCGAGCTCGTGGCGGACGTCGGGGTGGCGGGCCTGCACCGCATCCTGCGCCGGCTCGACCTGCTGCGCAGCGCGGCGGTGGTCGTTGTCGTGGCCGGCATGGACGGTGCCCTGCCCAGCGTGGTCGCCGGTCTGGTCAGCGCTCCGGTCGTGGCGGTGCCGACGTCGGTGGGCTACGGCGCGTCCTTCGACGGCCTGGCGGCGCTGCTCACGATGCTCAACGCCTGTGCACCCGGGGTGGCCGTGGTGAACATCGACAACGGCTTCGGCGCCGGCCACCTGGCCGCCCAGATCGCCGCCCCCCGCTGAGCGCGACTCCACTCGCCGCCTTCATGCGCGAGCGCGGGTGGCCGATAAGGGGACGGTTCTCGTTTCCGTCCATCTGGCCCGAGTGGACGGAAAGGGGACGGTTCTCGTTTCCGTCCATCTGGCCCGAGTGGACGGAAAGGGGACGGTTCTCGTTTCCGTCCACCCCTACCAGTTGGGGTGGGTGCCGTCGTGGACCGCAAGAGGAACCGTCCCCTTATCGGCCAGAGGAACCGTCCCCTTATCGGCCAACCGTCCCGTTACCGTCCACTCGTCCCAGCGCAGGCTCAGGGCAGCGGCGAACCCACCATGTACCCGGCGGCGGCCGCCGCCCGTGCGGCCAGCCCGAGGGCAGCGCGCTGGGTGGTCCCGCGAACCCGGGCCAGCGTGGCCACGTCCGCGAACTCCGGGGTCGCGCTCGTGACCAAGTCGCCACGAAGGCCGAGCTTGACCCGCACCGGCACGCCGTCCACCTCGACGCGCACCTCGGTCCGTGCCAGGGCCGTCCGCGTCACCGCAATGCGCCGGACGCCAAGGGTCGGCACCAGCTCGAACACGAGCGACTCCAGGGCGTCCGCGTCCGGTGGGACGGAGAGCACGCTGAGCGTGTGCGCGGGACGCCCCTTCTTCATCAGGATCGGCGTGAGCCAGGCGTCGGCCGCGCCCGCATCCATGAGAGACGCGAGGACGCCCGGCCACAGGCGCGGGTCGAGGTCGTCGACGTTCGTCTCGAGCAGGACCATCGTGGAGGCGGCCTCGGCGTCCCCGCGCGCACCGAGAACCACCCGCACGATGTTGGGCCGGCCCTCGACGTCGCGGGTGCCGGCGCCCACGCCGACCGCATCCGGGACGAGCTCGGGCAAGTCCTCGCAGCGCTCCGCCAGCGCGCGAACCAGCGCCATGCCGGTCGGCGTGGCCAGCTCGCCCTCGCCCCCGGAACGAACCCGCCAGCCGAGTGCGAGCTCGGCCACCGCGGGCACGGGGACGGGGATCAGCCCGTGCGCGGCGTGCACCGCCCCTGAGCCGAGCGCGACGGGCCCGGCGCTGACGGACGCGACGCCGAGGTCCTCCAGGGCCGCGCAGACGCCGACCACGTCGGCGATCGAGTCCCAGGCCCCGACCTCGTGAAAGTGCACCTGGTCAGGGTCGATGCCGTGCGCGCGACCTTCGGCCGCAGCCAGGGCCGCGAAGGTGTCGTGGGCACGGATCCGGACGCGGTCGGGCAGTGGGGCGGACGCCAGCATCTCCCGGATGTCGCTCCAGTGCCGGTGGTCGGGGCTCTCCACCAGCGGGGTGACCTCCACCTTGGTGGCACGCTGGCCCGCGCGCCGCACCTCGCGCGTGCTCAGTGCCACGGTGCCGGGCGCGACCGCATCCACGGCCGCGGCCACCCGAGCGAGATCCGCGCCGGCGTCCACGAGGGCGCCGAGCAGCATGTCCCCGGCCACGCCGGCCGAGGCGTCGATCCACGCGTGGCGTGGTGGTCCGGTGACTGCGTTGCTCACCCGCGCACGATACTTCCTGACCTGTCCCGACTTCCCGATCCGTCCCACGCGCGGCAACGGCGGCGGGCCCGGTCGCGTGGGTACGGCATGGCGACAGCGGCGGACGTCCCGGGCTACGGTCGAGGCATGCACAGGGTCCGGTCGCAGGCGGTGGGTCTCGCGCTGATCGCCGGCCTCGGTCTCGGGGTGGCCGGCTGCAGCGTGCCGTCGGGGTGGACCGGCGGAAGCCTGCCCGCATCGTCGGCGCCGTCCCGGTCGTCGGCGTCCGGGGCATCGCCGGCCGCCGCGGGGACGGCGAGCGCGAGCCCGTCCGTCACCCCTTCGCCGACCACAGTGCAGGAACTGTGCGCGGCCGCCCTGCCCGACCGGACGCTGCTCGGCTGGGGAGCGGGCACGGTCGGTGACTTCCGCGACTACAACTACGGCCCGCCCAGGCACAAGCCGCCGCTCGCCAAGGCCTTCCCGGGCGCCGCCGCCGACGTGGCGGGAGCCTGGTGCGCCACCCGGGCGGCGAAGCAGGCGACCGCCTGGTGGGCCGTGGTGTGGCAGCGGACGCCGCGGCGCGCGATCACGATCGTCGGCCCGGGTGAGGGCACCCATCTCGGGGAGATTTCCGGCCCGCCGGCGGTGCCGTGACGCGATCTGGCCACGCAACGTGTCCCGATCGTCCCCGCTGTCACACCCCGCAGCTTCCGTGGCCGGATTACGACATCGGGAAACGGCCCATCTGGCCGTCTGGGGGCCCCATACGCATATCCGACCTTGGCTGAGCCCCCGCGAGGCGCTCCGAAACGCCAATCCGGGCCGCTGAGGACCACATGATGGGCCCGGGAACCCCGGAATTCGGGGGTGATCGGCTAGACTATGTCCGTTCTGGAGCGTGCCGCCACTGACCATCGGTAGGTGGCGCTTTCTTACGTCCGAAAGGTTCCGCGTTGACTGACGAGTCCAGCCCCGCTGTGTCCGCAGCTGAGGCCGCGCACGTCGCTGAGGGCAGTTACGACGCCTCAGCGATCACCGTTCTGGAGGGCCTGGAGGCGGTCCGCAAGCGTCCCGGCATGTACATCGGCTCCACCGGAGAGCGGGGCCTGCACCACCTGGTCTACGAGGTGGTCGACAACGCCGTCGACGAGGCGCTCGCCGGCTACTGCGACGCGATCCTGGTCGAGCTGCTGGACGGGGGCGGCGTCCGGGTCACCGACAACGGCCGCGGCATCCCGGTCAAGGAGCACCCCAAGGAGAAGATCTCCGCGCTCACCGTGGCCCTGACCATGCTGCACGCCGGTGGCAAGTTCGGCGACGGCGGCTACAAGGTGTCCGGAGGCCTGCACGGCGTCGGCGTCTCCGTGGTGAACGCACTGTCCGACTCGCTGACCGTCGATGCGCTGCGGGACGGCTACCACTGGCGGCAGAGCTTCAGCCTCGGCGACCCGGTCGGTCCGCTGGAGCAACTGGAGGCGACCTCCGCCACCGGCACGATCGTCACCTTCTACGCCAGCCCGACCATCTTCGAGACCACCACCTACTCCTACGAGACGCTGGTCACGCGGTTCCGGGAGATGGCGTTCCTGAACAAGGGACTGAAGATCACCATCGTCGACCGGCGCGCGGAGACCGCTTCGCTCGACGACGACGATGCGCTGGACGAGGCACCGCGCATCCGCGAGCAGACCTTCCAGTACGCGGACGGCCTGATCGACTACGTGAAGTACCTGACCGGCAGCAAGGAAACGATCCACCCGAACGTGATCGCGATCGATGCGGCCTCGGACGAGCAGAAGATGAGCCTCGAGGTCGCGATGCAGTGGAACACCTCGTTCAACGAGAGCGTCCACACCTTCGCGAACACGATCAACACCCACGAGGGCGGCACCCACGAGGAGGGCTTCCGCGCCGCGCTGACCAACACGGTGAACAAGTGGGGCGAGACCTGGGGGATGATCAAGAAGAAGGAGGACCGGGTCTCCGGCGACGACATCCGCGAGGGCCTGACCGCGATCATCTCGGTGAAGCTGGCCGAACCGCAGTTCGAGGGCCAGACCAAGACCAAGCTGGGCAACACCGAGGCACGCTCGTTCGTGCAGAAGGTGGTCAACGACCTGCTCGGTGACTGGTTCGAGAAGAACCCGAACGACGGCAAGGACATCGTCCGCAAGGCACAGGCCGCCGCCACCGCCCGCGTCGCAGCCCGCAAGGCGCGCGACCTGGCCCGCAGCCGCAAGGGCCTGCTCAACAAGGGCCAGTACGGCAAGCTCTCCGACTGCTCGTCCACCGAGCCCGCCGAGTGTGAGGTGTTCATCGTCGAGGGCGACTCCGCCGGCGGCTCCGCGAAGGGCGGACGCGACCCGCGCACGCAGGCGATCCTGCCGATCCGCGGCAAGATCCTGAACGTCGAGAAGGCCCGCCTGGACAAGATCCTGCAGAACAAGGAGGTCGAGGCCATCTTCAACACCCTCGGCACCGGGGTGCAGGACGACTTCGACGTGGACAAGCTGCGCTACCACAAGATCGTGCTGATGGCGGACGCCGACGTGGACGGCGCGCACATCCGCACGCTGCTGCTGACGCTGCTGTTCCGGTTCATGAAGCCGCTGATCAACGGCGGTTTCGTGTACCTCGCGCAGCCGCCGCTGTTCCGGCTGCGCTGGACGAATGCCGCGCACGAGCTGGCCTACTCCGACGCCGAGCGGGACGCGATGCGCGACGCCGGGCTGGCGCGGGGACTGAAGCTGCCCAACGTGAACCCGATCCAGCGTTACAAGGGCCTCGGCGAGATGGACGCCGGCGACCTGTGGGACACCACGATGGATCCGGAGAAGCGGGCCCTGCTCCAGGTGACCCTGGAGGACGCGGCCGCCGCCGACGAGATGTTCACGATCCTGATGGGGGAGGACGTCGAGCAGCGCCGCAGCTTCATCCAGCGCAACGCCAAGGACGTCCGTTTCCTCGACATCTGAGCCGCACCAACGATCTGCGAAGTAGGAGAACCTGAATGACTGACGGTCCCGACGAACCGACGGACGTCGAAACGCAGGCGCCCGAGGACGAGCAGGCGCTCGCCCCCACGATGGCGAAGACGGAGGAGATCGACCTCCAGGTGGAGGTGCAGCGCTCCTACCTCGACTACGCGATGAGCGTGATCGTGGGACGCGCGCTGCCCGATGTCCGCGACGGCCTCAAGCCGGTGCACCGCCGCGTCCTCTATGCGATGTACGACGGCGGCTACCGTCCCGACCGCGGCTGGAACAAGTGCTCCCGCGTGGTCGGCGAGGTGATGGGTCTGTACCACCCGCACGGCGACTCGGCGATCTACGACACCCTGGTGCGCCTGGCGCAGCCGTGGGTGATGCGGCACCAGCTGGTGGCCGGCCAGGGCAACTTCGGCTCGCCCGGCAACGACCCCGCGGCCGCGATGCGGTACACCGAGTGCAAGATGGCGCCGCTGGCCATGGAGATGGTCCGCGACATCACCGAGAACACGGTCGACTTCACGCCGAACTACGACAACCGCGAGATGGAGCCGACGGTGCTGCCGGCGCGGTTCCCGAACCTGCTGGTGAACGGCTCGACCGGGATCGCGGTCGGCATGGCGACCAACATTCCGACGCACAACCTGCGCGAAGTGGCCTCCGCCGTGCAGTGGGCGCTGGAGCACCCGGAGGCGTCCAAGGAGGAGCTGCTCGAGGCGGCCATGGAGCGGATCCAGGGCCCCGACTTCCCCAACGGCGCGCTGATCGTGGGCCGCAAGGGCATCGAGGACGCGTACCGCACCGGGCGCGGCTCGGTGATCATGCGGGCGGTCATCGACATCGAGGAGGACCGCAACGGGCGTACCCAGCTGGTCGTCACCGAGTTGCCGCACATGTGCAACCCCGACAACCTCGCGGTGAAGATCGCCGAGCTGGTGAACGCGGGCCGGCTGACCGGTATCGCGGACATCCGCGACGACTCGTCCGCCCGCACCGGGCAGCGGCTGGTGATCGTACTGAAGCGTGACGCCCAGCCGCGCGTGGTGATGAACAACCTGTACAAGCACACCCAGCTGCAGGACACCTTCGGGTGCAACATGCTGGCGCTGGTCGACGAGGTTCCGCGCACGCTGCGGCTGGACCAGTTCATCAGCCACTGGATCAAGCACCAGATCCTGGTCATCCAGCGGCGCACGGCCTACCGGCTGCAGGAGGCGGAGAAGAGGGCGCACCTGGACCGGGGACTCGTCCTGGCGCTGAACCGGCTGGATGAGGTGCTGGCGCTGATTCGCGCTTCCCGCACTGCTGACGCGGCGCGCGAAGGCCTGAAGGATCTGCTCGGCATCGACGACGACCAGGCGCTGCACATCCTGAACACCCAGCTGCGCCGGCTGGCGGCGATGGAGATCGAGCAGATCATCGCCCGGCTGGCCGAGATCGAGGCCGTGATCGAGGACCTGAAGGACATCCTGGCCAGGCCGGAGCGTCAGCGGCAGATCGTCAGTACCGAGCTGGCCGAGATCGTCGACAAGTACGGCGACGAGCGGCGCACCCGGATCATCGCGGCCGACGGCGACCTGTCCGACGAGGACTTCATCCCCGACGACGACATGGTGGTCACGATCACCCGCGGCGGTTATGCGAAGCGGACCCGCACCGACCTCTACCGCACCCAGAAGCGGGGCGGCAAGGGCGTGCGCGGCGCCACGCTGAGGGTCGACGACGAGGTGGATCACCTCTTCGCCACGACCAACCACCATTGGATCCTGTTCTTCACGAACCTCGGCCGGGTGTACCGGGCGAAGGTGTGGCAGCTGCCGGAGGCGGGCCGGGACGCCAAGGGCGGCCATGTGGCCGGCCTGCTCAGCTTCCTGCCGGACGAGCGGATCGCGGAAGTGCTCACGCTGCGCACCTACGACGATGCGCCGTACCTGTTGCTGGCCACGCGCAACGGCCTGGTGAAGAAGACCGACCTGCGGGCGTACGACTCGCCGCGTCAGGCGGGCGTGATCGCGGTGAACTTCCGGGAGCCCGACGACGAACTGATTGGTGCGGCGTTGTGCTCGCCGGTGGACGACGTGCTGCTCGTTTCGAAGAAGGGGCAGGCCATCCGGTTCGCTGCGGACGACGAGCAGCTGCGTCCGATGGGTCGGGCGACGTCGGGTGTCACCGGAATGAAGTTCCGGGACGGGGACGCCCTGCTGAGCATGTCGGTGATCAACGCGGACATGCCGGAGGACGATCGCTACGTGTTCACGGTGACCGACGGTGGCTTCGCGAAGCGCACGGCGGTGAGTCAGTACCGCCAGCAGGGCCGCGGCGGCCTGGGCATCAAGGCGATGAAGCTCAACGAGGATCGTGGCTCGCTGGTCGGCGGACTGGTCGTGCAGGAGTCGGACGAGGTGATCGCGATCAAGGTGAGCGGCCAGATCACGCGTTCGGCGGTCGCAGAAGTGCCGGCGAAGGGGCGTGACACGATGGGCGTGAAGTTCGTCGGGGTGTCCGGGGAGGACGCGGTCTCGGTGATCGCTCTCAACCCGGAGTCGAGCGCTGAGGACGCGGAGCTCGAACCGATTGAGCCGGGTGTGGTGCCGGAGGGTACCGTTGACACCCAGAAGCCTGAGGCGGCGACAGCTGCTGACCACGCAACTGCCGAGGAGGAACAGGGTGACTGAGGGACAGGGCACTGCCCCGAGCGGGGTCGAGCAGGGTCCCGAGCCGCAGTGGAGGGTCGAGGGCGCAGAATCGTATGGCGACGGAGGTCTGGGCGACACGGTCGTCCGGATCCCGAGGATCACCGATGACGGTCACACGCCCGAGCTGCCGACGCCGCCGAGACCGCGATCGACGCGGCGGCGGAGCGGGCGAGGCTCGGCGTCGACCGCCGACAGCGCGCCCACCGGAACCCAGCCGAAGGTGGTCGAGCCGGTGAAGAGCGCTCCGGCAGCCCCGAGCGGGCCGGCTCCCGTGAAGCCGGCGAGCCCGGCTCCGGCAGCCGTGGCCGCCGCGGCTCCTGCCCCGGTGACGCAGCCCGCCCCGACCCTCGCGCCGCCGTCCCCCTTCGCTGATCCCGGCCCGGCGTTCGCACCGACGGCTTTCGTCCCCACCGCCTACGCCGAACCGGCCGCTGTCGCGGCCCCGGCGGCGGCCGCTGCTGCGGCCGGGCGGCCGAAGGTGTCCGGCCTGAGGCGAACCCGGAAGGCGCGGTTGCGGCTGTCCCGGGTCGACCCGTGGTCGGTGATGAAGACGTCGTTCCTGTTCTCGATCGCGTTCGGGATCATGTTCTGGGTCGCGGTCTCGGTGGTCTGGACCGTGATCATCAACTCGGGGCTCTTCGACCTGATCAACAAGCAGATCGTGGATCTGATCGCGAGCCCGACGAGCACCCAGAGTAGTTTCCGCATCGAGGACTACATCAGCACGAACAAGGTGCTCGGCGTGACCGCGCTGCTGGCCGTGATCAACGTGGTGATCTCCACGGCCCTCGGGACGCTGACCGCGTTCCTCTACAACCTGAGCGCGAACATCCTCGGCGGCCTGGAACTCACCCTCGCCGAGGACTGAGTCGAGCGGCGTCCGGAATCGGTCGGATCCGTCCATCGCGACCCGCCAAGTTGAGCCGCCCGGACGGAGTCGGTAACGTATCCTCTCGCGTGCAACGCGGTGCGGGCCTTTAGCTCAGACGGTTAGAGCGCTGCCCTGATAAGGCAGAGGTCACTGGTTCAAGTCCAGTAAGGCCCACCAGATCTCCCGGCGCGATGGTTGAGGCGCAGTGGCATCCTTGGGCCGAGCGAGTCTGGTGGGCAGACTCCGCCAGAGTCGGCGGTCAGATGAACAGGTTCGACCAGATCTCATCCTGGGTCATCGTTGCCGTCTTCGCCCTGACGGTGGGCGGCGGGCTCGGATTCTGGTGGCTCAGAGCCAACGTGATCGCGCCCTCCTGCGGGGATGTCGCAATGGCGCAGCTGAACGACGCGGTCGGGGAGATGCAGAGCCGGATCCCGAGCCTGAGGTTCGATGGCGTCGACGACAGCTGCGACTCCGGTGGCGAGGTGTATGCCTCCTGGGAGCACGACGATCCAGGGCAACTGCTGAGTGAAGCCGCGGCCGCGGGCTGCCGGGTGGACGAACCGGACCCGTACGAGGAGTACGCGCCTGAGTCGCTGACCTGCAGGACCGCCGGCAGGGACGCAGTCCTCGTCTTCGAACTCGGCACCCTTCCCATCTCCGGGGAGCTGTTCCTGTCCTGAACGGGGAAGCCAACAGGTGGCCCCCGCTCGGCTGCGCGGCTTCCATCGCCGCGGCATCGTCGTGATCCTGATCACCGCCGTCGACTGGTGCACCCTCCGCACTGCCTGGTTGGCTGAAGATGTGGGGCCACGATTCGCCCTGGCGTGTGGCGTCCCATGATCCGGACCGTCCTCACCGACCCCAGCCGGCACACCTTCCTGATTCCGACGTGGTCGGTTCTGCTCATCCTGACCTGGACGGTGGCACTGTGGTGTTCCGGCCCCTCGGTTGAGCCGGTCCAACGACGCGCGCGCGGTTCAGCCCGGCGGCTACCTCTGGGTGGATTCCCGAACGATCAGCTCCGGCTGGAACACCACGTGGGGAGTGCGCGCCGGGGGGTCCATGAGGATGTCGGCGGCCGCCCACCCCATCTTGCGGTTCGGCTGCCGGATCGAGCTGAGCGGCACGATGAGTTCGGCAGCGAAGTAGACGTCGTCGTAGCCGAGGACGGCCACATCTTCGGGAACGCTCAGTCCGGCCTTGCGGACGGCGCGCATCGCTCCCAGAGCGGTGATGTCGTTGTAGCAGAACGCGGCCGTCACCCGCGGTGTCGCGGCCAGGAGCTGGATCATTGCGCGCTCGCCGCCCGCAGAGCCGTGCTGCTCGATGAAGACCTCGACGAGCTGGATTCGGTCCTGGCTCGCCGCGACGGCCTCCATGGCCCCCTGCCAGCGGGCCGCGCAGTGGGGCAGGTCGTGGGAGTCGTTGATGAACGCGATCGTGCGGTGCCCCTTGTCGATCAGGTGGTTCACGCCGAGGCGTCCCCCGGCCACGTCGTCCAGCCCGACCGTTGGCACGTCGAGTTTGGGTCGGACGCCTGCCATCACCACCACCGGGATGCCCAGCCGCCGCAGGTGCTCGAAGTGCGCCGTGCTCCCTCGCGTCGGGGTCATGACGATGCCCCGGACGCCCTGCTCCGCGAGCAGGTCCAGCAGGTGGGCCTCCCGGTCGACGTCCTCGTCGGAGCTGGTCAGGATCAGCGTCCCATTGTCCTGGCGGAGCCGATCCTCGATGCCGCTGGCGAGTTCGGTGAAGTAGGGGTTGCTCATGTCGAGCACGATCGCTCCCACGGTGTTGCTGCGTCCCAGCTTGAGCTGGCGCGCGGTGCCGTTGCGGACGTAGCCGAGGTCGGCCATCGCCTGGGTGACCTTCAGGGCGGTCTCCGGAGTCACCGGGCGAGACCCGTTCACGACATGCGACACGGTGGCGACAGACACGCCGGCCTGCCTGGCCACCTCGATCATGCCCACGCGGCGGGTGTTCATCGGGTCTTCCCCATTGGTGGCAGCACTCGGCTCCCGACGCTCCGACGGGACCGAGTTGCCCGCGAGCGCAGGCCTCGACCGCTCGCCAGGCACTGCGGCAGTCCGCGCATCGTGACCTCCTCCTCCTCGTGTCTCTCCACCGCAACGGCGATGCTGCCATGATCCCGCGTCTTGACCAGATCGTTACCGGGTCCCCGCTTGACAGGCGACAGGCCCGGCCATAGCTTTGCAGATGAAAGCTCGTAAACGTTTAACACCCATCAAAGACTGATGAAAACAGGGTCTCCCTGACGAGAGGCGTAAACGTTTACCATACTCAAGTTCTTGCGGTGCGGAGAAGCACCCGAAGGGGAAGACGTGGCACTGGGGCCAAGGGTGTCGGAGTTGGTCGGAGACATCCGCACGCAGCTGGGCGAGTCGCCGTGGTGGGACGGGCAGCGGTTGTCCTGGATCGACATCCGGGGCAAGGCCCTGCACATCCTCGAGCCGGCGACGGGTCGGCGGGTCAGTTACGACGTTCCGGGCGTCCCGGGCTTCGCGATCCCGACCGAGTCGGGCGAGTGGGCCGTCGGCCTGGCGGACGGGCTCTACACTTTCTCCCCGGACACGTCGCGGTGGATCCCGAACTGGACCGCACCGCACGACCCCGCGACCCATCGCATGAACGACGCCAAGACCGACCCCCGAGGACGGCTCTGGATGGGCTCGATGACCTACGAGGAGCGGGAACCAGTCGCGGCCCTCTACCGCAGCGCCGAGGGGCACGTGGAAGCGGTGCTCCCCGGCATCATCACCGGTAACGGCCTGGGCTGGTCGCCAGACGAGAAGACCTTCTACTACACCGACTCGATCGCGCGCCTGATCTGGGCCTTCGACTTCGACCCCGATGCCGGCGTCGCCACCAACCGGCGGGTCTTCGCCGAGGATCCCGCAGCCTACGTCCCCGACGGCCTGGCCGTGGACGACGAGGGCTGCGTGTGGTCGTGCAAGTGGGACGGAGCCAGGATCGTGCGCTACAGCCCGGAGGGCCGGATCCTCGCCGAGATCGCGACGCCGGTTGCCCGACCGACGAGCTGCGCCTTCATCGGCGCCGACCGCTCGACTCTTGTGGTCACCACGGCCCTGCCGGCGGACGGCCCGACCGGAACGCTGGACGGGGCGCTGCTCGTGATCGACCCGGGCGTCACCGGCCCCCAGCTCCGGCCGGTGGCGGCCGATGCACATGTCTTCGCGCTTACCAACAACTCACGAAGGAGTGACAGATGAAGAGGTTCGGATCCAGGGCGACGCGCCATCCACTGGGGGCCCCGATCGACGGGGCCACGCAGGCAGGGCTGTACGCACGCCGTGATGTGCTCTTGATGGGCGCAGGGGCCGCTGCTGCCCTCGCCCTCGTGGGCTGCTCGACCGCCGGCTCAACTGCCGGCTCCGCCGCAGCCAGCGGTGGCACTCAGGCCGCGTCCACCTACATGGTGCCCGCCAAGACCGGCCAGCTGCTGGTCGGGTTCTCGAACTCCTTCGCCGGCAACGCCTACCGCGCGCAGATGATCCTGGAACTCCAGGAGCAGGCCAAGAAGCAGGCCAGCGACGTCAAGGAGGTCATCGTCACCGATGCGAACAACTCCGTCGACAAGCAGCTGTCCGACATCAACGACCTCGTCGCAAAGGGCGTCGACATCCTGCTGATCGATGCTGCCTCCTCCACCGCGCTGAACACTGCGGTCGAGCGGGCGCAGAAGGCCGGCATCCTGGTGGTCTCCTTCGACAACACGATCACCTCGACCGCAGGGATCAGCGTCAACGTCGATCAGAAGAAGTTCGGTGACATCGGCGGCAAGTGGCTGGCCTCGAAGCTCAAGTCGGGCGACTCCATCTTCACGCTGGACGGCGCGTCCGGGAGTCCGGTGAACGACGACCGGCTCGCTGGCGCGACCGAAGCGCTCAAGGCCGCAGGGATCACCATCGTGGCCGGCGCGCCGACCGACTGGGACCAGGCCAAGGGGCAGTCCGCCACCAACGACCTGCTCGCCGCGCACCCCGACGTTGCCGGCATCTACTCCCAGGGCGGCGGCCCGAGCCTGGGTGCCATCAACGCGATCGAGGCACGCAACGGGAAGCTCGTCCCGATCACCGGGGAGGGCTACAACGGCTTCCTCAAGAAGTGGAAGGAACTCAAGGACGCCTCGGGCTGGGAGTCCATCGCCCCGAGCAACCCGCCCTCGCTGGCGGCCGACGCACTGAAGATCGCGGTCAAGGCCGTCCGCGGTGAGGATCCGGGCCAGACCGTCGTTCTCGACCTGCCGGTGATCACCCAGGACACGCTCGACCAGTTCGTGCGCACGGATCTTCCGGACGCGTTCTTCCTCCCGACGAGCCTGTCCGAGGAGACGATCGCGGCGAACTACAAGAAGTAGCCTGAAGCAGAATGGACCAGGTGGGTACTCCGGGATCTCCCCTCATCGAGCTGAAGGGAGTCCAGAAGCACTTCGGAGGAGTGCAGGCCGTCCGGAACGTCGACTTCATGGTTCCCGCCGGAACGATTACGGGACTGGCCGGAGAGAACGGCGCAGGGAAGTCAACGCTCCTGAAGATACTGGCCGGCCTGCACCAACCCGACGCGGGTGAGGTCTGGTACTACGGAGAGTTGCAGTCCGGCCTCACCCCCGCCTCGGCGAAGAAGGCCGGAATCGCCTACGTGGCCCAGGAGCTGTCCCTCTTCGAGGATCTCCCGGTGTCGGAGAACATCCTCATCGGGCAGGAACCGATGCGGGGACCGTTCGTCGACCGGCGGAGACTCCTCGCGGAGGCGCAGCGGGTGCTGGACCTGGTCGGCTCCGAGATCGATCCGGACATGATGGTGCGCGACCTCGCCTTCGCGGACCGGCAGCTCGTCGAGATCGCCAAGGCCATGGTCGGCTCGCCGAAAGTGCTCGTGCTCGACGAGCCGACCTCCGGCCTCAGGCAAGCAGAGGTCGCGCGGCTGATCGGCCTGATGAAGGACCTCCGTCAGACCGGGTGCAGCGTGGTCTTCATCACCCACCGGATGGGTGAGTTCTTCGAGGCGTGCGACCGCATGACCATCCTCCGCGACGGCACCCACATCGCCACGGTGGGGATCGACGAGGTCACGCCCGGTGAGGTCGTGGACCTGATGATCGGGCGCCAGCTCACCGACGCGTTCCCGCCCCCGCTACAGATGGAGCCCGATGCACCCACAGGGGATGCGCTCGTCCTGCACGACTTCTCCGTCCACGGAACCGACGTGGCCTCGGTGACCGTCAGCCTGCAACGCGGAGAGGTGCTGGGCATCGCAGGCCTCGCCGGCAACGGCCAGACCGAGCTGCTCGAAGGCCTCGCCGGCGTCCGCAAGGCGGGCGGGGGGTACCAGGTGGGCTCGGTCGCCGGGCCGTTCCGGTCGGTCCGTGCCGCGCTGAAGGCCGGCGTCGCGCTGGTTCCGGAGGACCGCAAGCGGCACGGGCTCGTGCTCGCCATGGAGGTCTACCGGAACCTCACCCTTCCGGTGCTTCGGACCCTGACGCGGTGGGGCCTCGTCGATCGGACCCGTGAGGGCGGACTGGTCGACGACATGATTCGCACCCTTCAGATCACGCCGTCCGATCCCCGTGTCGCGGCCGAGAGCATGTCGGGCGGGAACCAGCAGAAGGTCGTCATCGGCAAGACCCTGCTGACCGAGCCGGACGTCTACCTGCTCAGTGACCCCACCCGGGGCATCGACGTGAAGACCAAGTTCGAGATCTACTCGCTGATCAGGCGACTCGCCGCGTCCGGAAAGGCGGTCGTCCTGGTATCGACCGATCTCGCCGAGATCACCTCGCTGTGCAGCCGGGTCCTGGTGATGGCATCAGGCCGGGTGGTCGCCGAGTTGTCCGGAGAACAGATCACCGAGCGCGAGATCACCCGCGCCTCCTTCGCGGCGGTGGCGGCATGAGGTCGGTTCGCACCTACCTGCGCCGGGAACCGTCAGTGCCGGCCGCCTGGGCCGTGCTCCTGGTGATTGTGCTGATCTGGCTGGCGGGCAGCTCGGTGAGCGTGCTGTCGGTGACGATCATGATCGGACAGAAGGTTCCGCTCGTCCTGGCCTCGATCGGCGCGGCGATCGTCATCATGAGCCGCGGGATCGACCTGTCGGTCGGCGCGGTGCTGACCGTGGTCAACACGATCATCGCCGCAGGGACGGCCGCGTTCGGCAACAGCCTCGCCTGGATCGGAGTCGGCCTGGCCGTCGCGCTGGTGGCGGG
>PHEV01000122.1 GCA_002843035.1 Actinobacteria bacterium HGW-Actinobacteria-5
CCCCCGCCACCCCCGACCTCCCGGTGCTGATCGACCTGATCACCGCTCAGCCCGGACGCACCGCCACCACCGTCCTGGTCGTCGGCCCGGCCGAAGCCCCGGCCGGCGTCGAGATCCGGGTCGACGATGGTGGCCGCGTCCAGATCCCCAGCCTCAGCCTCGACCTCATCGCCAACGGCCTCACCCCTGGCGAAGCCCTCGGCTGCGCCGCCGTCCTCGCCGCCGCCGACACCCTCGACGACACCCCCACACCCATCCCCGAACATCCCACCCAGAAATGGGAAGAACTCTGCGACGCCACCGGCCACCTCCGCCCCGACATCACCCTCGACCGCGGCGCCGAACCCGACACCGAAGCCAGTAGCCTGCTCCCCGGCTCCGACGAAGACTGGACCACCACCACCGCGAACACCGAAGAAGACCTCGCCCTTCTGGCGCCGCTGGTGCCCGTCGAGATCCGCATAGCAGCCGAAGCAGCCGACCCGTCCCTGGACGCCGACCTCGAAGCCTGGGCAGCCGATACCTGCGACCGACCAAGGCTCTCCGTGTTCGGGCCGATGCGGCTCCGCGTCGGCCCCGGCGGCAACCCCGCCGTCGTCGCCCACCGCAAACCCTTCTACACCGGCATCGTCGCCTACCTCGCCCACACCCGAGGCGCCACCACCGACGAAATCGCCACCGCCATGAAACTCACACCCCGCCGCGTCCGCAAAGACATGTACATCCTCCGCCAGTGGCTCGGCGACAAACCCGGCACCCAGGACCACTACCTGCCAGGAGCCGCCAGCAACATGGGCGCCGCCGAAGAAGGCGTCGGCCTGTATGTCATCGAAGACCTCCTCGACGACGCCGACCTGTTCCGACGCCTCCGCCTCCGCGGCGAAGCCCGCGGCGCCGACGGACTACCCGACCTCCTCACCGCACTCCGCCTCGTCCGCGGAACCCCCTACGCCGACCGCAGCCAACACCCCCGACCCTGGCTCACCGACAAACGACCCGACCACCACCTCCAAACCGCCGTCGTCGACGTCGCCCACCTCGTCACCAGCATCGCCGTCAAAGCCGGCGACCTCCACCAAGCCCGCGCCGCCGCCGAACTCGCCCTCCTCATCGCCCCCGACGAAACCACCCCAGCCCTCGACCTCGCCAACGTCGCCATCGAACAAGGACGAGAAGACGAAGCCGCCACCCTCATCCGAACCATCAACACCTGGACAGATCAGACCGGAGAACCACCCCTCGAACTCCCCGAACGCGCCGATCGCATCCTCCGCACACACCGCTGGCTCGAACCCGCTGAACGCGCCGGGTGAGCCCCGGTCACGGGCGGAATCGACATCGAGTCGTGTGACAAGCTCTTGGATTGGGCCACGCCGCGTTCGTCTGGTTCGAGCGCCGCACCAGGGCGGGGTCGTGGGGAGCAGAGGCGTGCGGCGCTGCGCCAAGCCGCGACTTGGGCAACCTCTCCGCCTGGACCAACGGGGGCCGAAGGGCCCCCGACGGCCCGTCACAGCGACCGGACTCATGGTGCCCTGATGTCTCGACCTCAAGCTGAGGTGACTGCAGCCCACAGTCGTCAGCAGAGTGCCGGCGTCGGTAGCGTTGCGACGTGGGCGGGAGCCCATCGCGGCGCACCTTACGGCCAGACGGCAGTGGCTCACCCAACGGGCAGTACGGCGCGTGACTGTGAGTTGCGCAACAACCAGTGCCAGCGGTGTGTCCGACAAGGGGAAGTGCGTGAGTGCGCGATGATTAGAACATGTGTTTGATATGGGGGTGGACGATGAGACGCACCGCGATTGAGTGGACAGAGGTCACCTGGAACCCGGTCACGGGCTGCGACCGTGTGTCTGAGGGTTGCGACAACTGCTACGCCCTTCTGATGGCGAAGCGGCTGAAGGCTATGGGTGCCGATAAGTACCAGTCCGACGGGGACGCACGAACCTCCGGACCTGGGTTTGGGGTATCGCTGCATCCAGCTGCGCTTCTGCAGCCGTCCCGGTGGCAGTCGCCCAAGACAGTCTTCGTCAACTCGATGAGCGATCTCTTCCACGCGAGGGTTCCGATCACGTTCCTGCGCGACATCTTCGACGTGATCCGTGAGACTCCACAGCACACGTATCAGGCCCTGACGAAGCGTGCCCATCGGATGGAGCGAGTGGCGGATCAGCTCGATTGGCCCGACAACCTCTGGATGGGGGTGTCGATCGAGTCAGTTCAGGTAATCGGCCGGATCGACCACCTTCGCGCGACGCCTGCCGCCGTTCGGTTCTTGTCGTGTGAGCCGCTCCTCGGGGCTCTGCCAGATCTCAATCTCCAGGGCATAGATTGGGTCATTGCTGGCGGGGAATCTGGGCCCGGCGCACGTCCCATGGATCCGACGTGGGTCGCAGAGTTGCGCGATCAGTGCGAGACCGCTGGCGTTGCTTTCTTCTTTAAGCAGTGGGGTGGTCGAACACCGAAAGCTAACGGACGCATTTTGGATGGGCGCACTTGGGACCTAATGCCCGAGCGTAGAGTTGTCTAGGAGACTTTCCCGGCGCGGATTATGTGCTGATGGGGTTTGGAACCCTTTTGCACGAACTCGATGTGGCCAGAACTCACCAACCCCCGCAGTGCCGCACTGAAGGCAGTCTCCTTCGCCTCGCCATAGACTTGGTCAAACACATCAAGCGTGTGATTCACGACAGGCTTGTCGGTGCCATCGGCCACTAGCTTGGTGAGGTTCAGGCTGATCTGACGGATGTTGCGGTCGTGCTCGGCGCGTATCTGCTCCTCAACAACGTCGAACAGCATCCCGTCGACCGCATCCTCTTCGGGGCCAAGTGCTCGGATCCACGCCTCGCGTGCCTTTGCTGCTGAAGCTCCAAAGACCCAGAGCCCATGAACATCGGTCGTCAGGAAGATCAGGTAGTAGATCGGCTGGTGGTGCTGTCTGCGCCGCACCGGCGCGATCACGTAGCCGAACTTGGTGCCCCGTGTGAGTCGGCGTGCGTACTCAAGGGCAACCGCTTGAGCGGCGGTTTCCCACGAGCCGTCGCGAGTCTGAAGATGTGCCTGAAGCGCTACATCGCGCCACCAGTCGCCCCCACAGACGTTGTCGGCGGAGGCTACCCCGCCAAGGTCCAGCTGGCCCTTCTTGTACTGTCCACCGGCTCTGCGAATCAGATCGGCACTGAAGTTCATCAGCAGCTCTGTCCGAGGCCAGGCACCACGCTGCCGCAGCAGCGGAGCCAGCTGGTCATATGGCAGAACCGCACCGCAGGGATCCAGGAAGAGAAACAGGCTTGCACCTTGGGCCCAACCCAGGACCTCGCCCAGCCGACTCCCGCAGTCGCCATGGCGGGACTCGATTGCGATTCCACGACGGCGGTACTCGTCAGCAACGCCGTTCAGCCGATCGAAGAGAGCCTTGCTCTGCTCGACAACGAAGATGTCAATCTGCGTATGTGGTCTTGCCTTCTGGGCGGCGAGCATCATCTGCTCCGACGAGCCGGCTTTGCCGTCGGAGTACCTGCCGCCACCAGCGAACCCGTCAAAGAGGACGGCCCGGCGAGGGGTGAGCCTGCTTGCAGTCATGGTCGAGTACCGAATTACGTACTGATCGAGGATCGCGTTCTTGTAAACGGACTGTGGGGCAGGTGCGTCCAGAAGTCCGGCTGACGTGCCGCGCGCCACTTCAAGTCCCATCCGGACCCACGGTCCCGTTGTCGGCCCGTCCAGCACTATGGCGCGTATTCAGGAGGTTGGTCGCATAGACACGCCGAGTGTTCAGATCGGGCTTTGAACCTCTTGGGTGGGACAGAACTCACAGGGACAGCAAGCCGCGTGTGTCGGCGTCAGTTGAAGTCTGGGCAGTTGCGGCCCAAGCTTCAAGAGCCGATTGGTCGTCACGGCGAGCCTGCGCGTTACCTTCTGGTGTGGGCCTCGCCGCGGGAGGGGATCGCGGGGCAGATGGCGTCATGCGTCATGTCAGGCGGGTCGGTGCCAACACTGCCGGTTTCGAGGACCTCGACACACCATCCGGAGGCGACCGTCGTGGCGCGATGGCGACTGCCAGGAGAGGGCTCGACACACATGGCTGGATCGCGAGCCACTCCCTCATGGACGCCGCGCGTGGCTTGGAGAAGCTCCTTCTGAGTCAGCACAGAGCCGAAACAGGCCAAGGCTCACCGGGCCGACCACCCCCCGGCGCTGCGAACGGGCGGCACGTCGCATCATCGCGGGCAGGTGCCGCAGCGACCTCTGCAGCCGCTGGGTTCGCTTCATCTTCTCCTGCAACCGCCCGCTCGATAGAAGTGGGGGGACATGGGGGGACATGGGTTTGTCAAGGGGTTTTGTCGTGATCTGTGGATAACGGGTGGTTGTCCACAGATGTGGTGGTGACATCTATGGCCACATGCCTGGGCTGGCCTTCTCTGGTCGTGAAAGCGCGAAGGGAAGGAGCCAGTGATGGGCGTGATGCAGGCGATGGGCCTGGAGGATTCGCAGGTGCTCGGGTTGTTGGTCGAGCGTTGGCCGGGCTGGGTGAAGAAGGTTCCTGATCTGGCGCTGCTGGCCGATCCGGCGCAGATCGACGCGTGGCGCAGGACGGCACCGGCGCACGTGGTGGACCGGGTGCTGCATGGTCTGGCGGAGTTGGCCGGCCGGGATGGTGGCGATGAACGGGAGGCCGCGCACGTGTTGGCGTGGCTGATGATGCCGGCCGCGCTGCGGTTGTCGGTGGAGCTGACCGAGGTCGATCCGGACATCGATGAGCACATCGCGGCGTGCCTGTGGATCGAGGTCCGTACCGCATCGTCGCGCCCTACCGCGCGGGTGGCCGCCAGTCTGGCGTGGCGGCTGCGACGCCAGGTGCTCATGGAGTTGGGCGACCGGACTCGGATCGAGTCCCATGGCGACAAGACGCTCGCGCGAACCTTCCTCGACGACGACCTGGCCACCACCGCTGATCTCCTCGTCGATCCCGATGATCCGACGATCCGTGAGGAGCTTGCCGCCGTTCTGGCGTGGGCGAGCGATGAGGACCTGATCACGGTCTCGGACGCGCGCCTGCTGGTGGATGTGGTGGCTGCGGCGGATGCGTGGCGGGCGGGCTATCCGGACAGCATTCCGCTGCTGGGCGATTCGGTGTGTGACCGGGTTGCGGCCCGGTGGGGGATGAGCGGCCGGACGGTCCGCCGGCATGCCCGCCAAGCGATCACGACCTTGGCCGGTGCGGTCGCCGATCAGGGCCGCACCGCGGTTCTTCGCCGGATTGCTTAGCCGGCCGTGTCCGGATCGACCCCACTTTCCCGGCTTAGTGGGTTGAGGAGGTGTTCACCCCGATGAGTGATGTGTCGACTGACGAGGTCGCTGAACTGTTCGCCCTGTTGGGTGAGGAGCCGGCAGCGATCCGCGCCCTGGCCGACGCCCTGGCGACGCTGCAGGCCATCCAGACCGCCAAGCAGCGACTTTCCCTGCTGCCGAGCACCGTGCTGCGCGCCGGCCTGCGCGAACGGGCCGAGGTGCTGCGGCCATGACCGCCACCGTCGCGCCGGTCGTGTCGGTGGAGGACCTACGCCGCGCCTACCGCGCCGCCGCTGCCGGCGAGTTCCGCAACCCACACCGCGCACCGCCACTGCCCGCTGAGCCCGCGGCAAACGGGCCCACACCGGTCGACTGGTCGCCGGCTGTGGGGGAGCGGGTCGTGCTGGTGGTCAGTGCGTGTGGTGGTGCCGGGGCGTCCACGGTGGCGCTCGGCCTAGCTACCGCCGGCGGGGATGCGCGGGTGGTGGAGTGTTGCACGGTCGCCGCGTCCGGGCTGGCCGGGGCGAGCACCGCCGAGATGGGCATCACGCCGGACGGCTGGGTCCGAGGCACACGCGACACAGTGCTGATCGAACGGCGATCGGACCGCGTCCCCAGCCTGGCGGCGATGCCGGCACCGTCCGCATCGACCCGTCCCCTGGCCGTGATCGACTGCGCGGCCGACGCCGATCTGCTCGTCGCGAGCCCGGGCTGGCTGGGGGACCTGGCCCGCACCAACTCATGTGTGGTCCTCGTCTCGCGGGCGTCCGGGCCGGGTCTGCGACGGCTGGAGGCGGCGGTAGGCCTGTTCGGGGCGGGCCGGGTTCGTGGCGTGGTGGTCGGTGCACCGAAGCGCTGGCCCCGGCAACTCGAACATCAACTCGGCCCGCAGGTTCGGCAGCTTCGCGCTGATTCGCGGCTGGCGTTGGTGCCGCTGGATTCCCGGCTTGCTGTCGAGGGAATCACGACTGATCCGTTGCCGGCCTCGTTGCTGGCTGCCGTCTCGTCCGTGTTGGAAAGCGTGGAAGGAACGTCTCGATGATGTTGGCCGCTAGCGCTGCCGGTGTGGTGCCGGCATGGATTCCGTTGAAGGTGTGCCCGAAAGCACCACCGGGGGCGCAGCAGTATGCCGATGACATCACCGGCTATGTGTTGTGGGCAGTGATCATTCTGTTCGCGGTCGGGGTGATTGTGGCGATCGGTGCGATTGTCGCGGGCCGGATCTTCAACATGCCGCATGCCAGCAAGGCGGGGATTGTCGGCATTTTCGTGGTCGTGCTGGCGGCGATCGCGTTCGTGGTCGCCCCCGGCATCGTCGACAGCATCCTCGGAAACGGCTGCATCGGATGAACACCCAGCGAGGCGCAGGTCGCCGAACCGAATCCGCTCCGTGGAGCCGCAACCGCCTGTTGGCGATGCTGGCCGGGATCGGGGTTGCGATCTGCGTGGGGCTGGCCGGCCTGTCGATCGCCGTCTGGTCGCTGATCGTCGAACCCGCTCCCGTGACGCCGCCGGTCGCGGTGAACCAGACGGAGCCGACCGCCGTGTCGGTGCGGGATCGGATCGCGGCCGCCCCGATGGCCAGTGTCGACCCGGACGCGGCTTTCAGCCCCGACCCGGCCACCGACGAGATCTCGGAGATCGTGGTCCCGATCGCCAGCATCGAGGCTGGCCCTTCCGGGGTGCCGTCGGGGTTCCCGCGGACCCCGCAGGGGGCGGTGGGCCAGCTGGCGGCGATCGAGAAGACCGTGTTGGAGTCGATGAGCCTCCCAGCCCTCCGCGATATCCACCAGGCCTGGGTGCAGCCCGGCGGACCTGACGTCGAGGTCTGGGAGCTGACCCGGGATGTGGAGACGTTCCTGGCTGCTGGCCGGCAGGGCGGACAGACGAAAGACGTCACCACCCTGGTGCAGGCCACCCCGGCCGCAGCGATGGTGAAGGGGGTTGACGGGCCGGACTGGACGCTGGCGTGCGTCCTGATGGACGTGCAGGTCGCGATCCGTACCGAGGCCCGGATGGGCTACGGCTTCTGTGCCCGCATGCAGTGGGACCCCACCGGGCAGCGCTGGCTGATCGCTGTCGGCGCCCCGCCTGCCGCGGCGCCGTCGACGTGGCCGGGGTCGCGGGCCGCGGTGGCGGCGGGCTGGCAGACGTGGGTCGAGGAAGTGGAGCGATAAATGCCGTGGGATTCGTTCACCAGGTTGGCCTCGACGGCGGCACAGATCGTCACCGACGCCTGGACCGCCTGCTGGTTGAGTGTGTGGAACGCCGGGCTGTGGGTGCTGCGGCTGGTGCTGTCGTGGATGGACGCTTGGCTCACCCCGGACCTGTCCGCCGACGGGCCGGCGCACGACCTGTACCAGGTCACGTTCTGGATCGCCGGCGTCCTGGTGGTGGTGATGCTGGTCGTCCAGCTCGGCATCGCCGCCGGACGCCGCGACGGCAAGGGCCTGGCCCGGGTCGGGATCGGGCTGGCCCAGTTCGCGGTGCTGACCGGCGGCTGGCTGGCCTACACGGTCGCGGTCACCGCCGCGGTCGGCGGCCTGACCCGGTCGGTCATGTCGCAGCTGCTCGGGGTGACGTCGTGGAACTCGTGGGAACCCTGGACCAGCCTTGACACCAAGCAGATCACCAACGCCGGCCTGGCCACAGTGCTCGGACTGCTGGGGCTGTTGATGTGGCTGGCCGCGATCGGGCACCTGCTGGTGATCCTCGCCCGGGACGCCGCACTGATGGTGCTGGTCGCGACCGGCCCGATCGCCGCCGCCGGGCTGGTGAACGAGGGCACCCGGTCCTGGTTCTGGAAGGCGTTCCGCTGGTTCCACGCCGCGGTCGCCACCCCGCTGCTGGTCGTGATCGTGACCGGGGTCGGCACCAAACTCGTCGAGGGCGTGGCCGCCGGCAAGACCGGCAGCGTTGAGGCGTCGGTCGGCACGATGCTGCCCGGGATCGTGCTGATCTGTATCGCGGTCATTTCCCCGGTCGCCTTGTTCAAACTGCTCGCCTTTGTCGACCCTGGCACCTCGTCGGGCGCGTCGATGCGCGCCGGTCTGCAGGCGGCTGGCGGCATTCAGGGACTCCTGCGGGGCAAGCCTGACCAGGCTTCCGATGACGGCACTGCGGCGGCTGCTTCGGCCGGTGGGCAGTCGGCCGGTGAGACGAACGCGGACGCCGCCACCACCAGCCGGGTTGCCGGTGTGATGCAGCACGTCAGCGCAGGCATGGCGATGAGCATCGGCGCGGTGGCCCGGATCGGTGCGCAGGGCACCGCGCTGATGACCGACATGACCAATCAGGAAGGCGTGGGCCACAACACCTATCAGCCCGACTACCAGGGCGGGCCCTCCGACAATGCAGCCCGCGCCAACCGCGAAGCCAACGCCGACAAGCCCAGCACGACCGACCCGCCCGCCAGCACTCCTGGTGGCGCACAGCCCACCGGGCCCGACGGGCCGACCATCCCGACGTCCGGCGCCCCGTCGGTGTCGGGCGAGGCCGGGCCGTCCGGCGGTGCTGGCACCAGCGGCGGGGCTGCTGGGGGTGCCGGCGGTGCGACGGCCGCCGAGGTGGCCGAGGTGGCCGTCGTCGCCCTGTAGGGGCGCGAAGAGACAGGAGACATTGATGGCGGTTGTGTACAGCGACTACACCCGGGACCGGGTGGGCATGTTCCTCGGCCTGACCGGTGCCCAGCTCGGCATCCTCGTCGTCGCGGCCGTCCCCGTGTTGTGGGCGGTCCAGTCCCAGCGCTGGGGTCTGTTCGCCGGCTCGGCGCTTTGCTGGGCGGTGCTGCTGGTCCTGGTGGTGGTGCCGGTCCGTGGCCGTTCCGCGACAGGTTGGCTGCTCGCCGCCCTCGCCCATGCGGTCGGGGTGGTGCTGCGCTGGTCCCGGTGGCGGTCCCGTGCCGCAACCGGCCACACGGAGGATCTCGGCGTCCCGGACCTGCCGGGGGTGCTGGCCGGGATCCGGGTCCACGACGGCCCGCCGAGCGGGCCGACGAACACCCGCTTCGCCCTGATCCAGGACCGGGCGTCCCGGGTGTGGGCGGCGACGGCGGCGATCAGCCACCCGGGCCTGGCGTTGGCCGACGGTTCGGAGCGGGACAGCCAGGGTCGTGGTCTGGCCGGCCTGTTGAACGCGTGCGCGCGCACCGAACTGGTCAGCGAGGTCCAGTTCCTGATCCGTTCGGTTCCCGACGACGGCGCCGAACGCGAACAGTGGCTGGCTGCCCACCAGAGCCCGACCGCTCCGGAGCTGGCACGTCTGGTGAACACCCAGATGGCCGCCACCCTCACTTTGGCCGGGGTCCGTACTGAGGCGTTCTGCACCATCGTCGTCCCCGAGACCCGGCTGGGCCGTGAAGCCAGGGAGTTCGGCCGCGGCATCGACGCCCGGGCCCGGGCGATGGCCATGCTGATGGCCGAGGTCGAAACCCACCTGCGGGCCGGGATGCGGATCAGCGCGGTGGAGTGGCTGACCTCACCCCAGCTCGCCGCCGCCGTCCGCACCGGCTTCGCCCCCGGCGATCGGGCCGGCATCATCGACGCCCTCGCCGCCCGAACCTCAGACCCTGGGGTGAATGCGGACGTGCCGTGGGCGCTGGCCGGCCCGTCCGGGGCTGAGCTGGCCAGCCGGCACTACGTCCACGATGCGTGGCACAGCATCACGGCGACCCTGCGGCTGCCGGCGAAGGGGGCGGTGCTGGGGGCTTTGGCGCCTGTGCTGGTGCCGACCGAGCCGGAGGAGCGCCGCTCGAAGCTCGTCGTGTTCCCGATCCT
>PHEV01000286.1 GCA_002843035.1 Actinobacteria bacterium HGW-Actinobacteria-5
AGCTTTACGCCAACCTGCGGCCGGTCAAGTTGTTCCCTGCGCTGCTCGCTGCGAGCAGCCTCAAGCCCGAGTACCTCGAGGGCGTCGACATGCTCATCGTGCGCGAACTCACCGGCGGGTTGTATTTCGGTGCGCGCGACCGCGAGACCAATGTCGCCGGTGCGTCGAGCGATGGCGGGCCCGGCATGCGCGCGTACGACACGATGGCCTACAGCGAGTTCGAGATCGAGCGCATCGCGCGCACGGCATTCGAAGCGGCGCGTCTGCGTGGCGGCAAGGTGCACTCCGTGGATAAGGCAAACGTGCTCGAGTCCTCGCGCCTGTGGCGTGAGGTCGTACATCGCCTGCACGCTGCTGAGTTCTCCGATGTCGAGCTTCTCGACCAGCTCGTGGACAACACCGCCATGCAGCTCATCCGTAACCCCGCGCAGTTCGACGTGGTCGTGACCGAGAACATGTTCGGCGACATCCTCTCCGATGAGGCCTCGATGCTCACCGGTTCGCTCGGCATGCTCGCGAGCGCTTCGCTCGGCGACGGCACAGCGCTCTACGAGCCCAGTCACGGATCGGCACCCGATATCGCCGGACAGGGGATAGCCAACCCCCTCGCGATGCTGCTCTCCGTTGAGATGATGCTGCGCTACAGCTTCGCGATGAACGACGCTGCCGACGAACTCGCCGCCGCCATCGAAGCCGTGCTGGCCGATGGCTGGCGTACCCGAGACATCGCCGACGCCGAAACGCCCGCGGAGCATGTCGTGGGCACGGTCGCGATGGGCGATCTGGTGGTC
Organism: Actinobacteria bacterium HGW-Actinobacteria-5; assembly: GCA_002843035.1. Taxonomy (GTDB): domain Bacteria; phylum Actinomycetota; class Actinomycetes; order Propionibacteriales; family Propionibacteriaceae; genus Propionicimonas. The sequence continues at coordinate 792 of PHEV01000286.1, forward strand.
ACTGCACTTCGCTCATGAGGGTTGTCGAGAAACTGCTCACGGGGCCGCTAAGGGTCGCTCGCTCCATTCTGCCGCCCAGCTTCGTCGACTCGGTGCGCGACTTCCTCATTCGCCATCTGCGCCTGCGCAGCATGGTCTCGCGAGAGCTCGCCCCGGTCGTGTGGTTTCGTCGAGTGATCCTGCGTCGCAAGCCGGTGCTCTACCACTTCGAGACCCACATCACGGACCACTGCAACCTCAACTGCAAAGGCTGCAGCCATTTCTCGAGCCTGTGCCCATCGGCCTTCGCTGATATCGACGAGTTCAGCGCCGACATGCACCGCATGGCGAACCTGTTCTCCGCAGTGCGTCAGATCATCTTGCTTGGCGGAGAGCCACTGCTGCATCCCGAGCTCATTGCGTTTCTCCGTGTCGCCCGCGAGGCGTTTCCCGCGACACGGATAA
>PHEV01000123.1 GCA_002843035.1 Actinobacteria bacterium HGW-Actinobacteria-5
CTCGAGCAGGACCCGCTCGACGCGGCGCTGCCCGGCGTCCAGCACCTCGCGGGCCTGCGCGGGCGATGTCCCCGCCGCGAGGCGCGCGGTGTAGTCACGCGGGTGCCGGACGTTCCACCAGCGCACCCCGTTGACGTGGGAGTGGGCGCCCGGGCCGATCCCCCACCAGTCGTGGCCCAGCCAGTAGGCAAGGTTGTGCCGGGACTCGTGCCCGGGCCGCGCCCAATTGCTCACCTCGTAGGCGGCGAACCCCGCCCCGGTGAGCACCTCCTCGGCCAGCAGGTAGCAGTCGGCGTGGAAGTCCTCCTCGGGCGCCGGCAGCTCGCCGCGTCCGATCCGGGCGGCCAGGCGGGTGCCGGGCTCCACGATCAGGGAGTAGGCGCTCACGTGGTCGGGGCCGTGGCCGATCGCGGTCTCAAGGCTGGCCCGCCAGTCAGCGATGGTCTCGGTGGGACTGCCGTAGATCAGGTCGAGGCTCACCGAGCCGAATCCCGCCTGACGCGCCCAGGCCACCACGTCACCGACCCGGCCGGGCGTGTGCCTCCGCTCCAGCACCGCGAGGACTCCGGCACGAGCCGACTGCATGCCGAGCGACAGCCGGGTGAAGCCGGCGGCAACCAGGGTGTCGAGGTAAGCGCGGTCGACGGACTCGGGGTTCGCCTCGGTGGTGACCTCCGCGCCGGGCGCGAGCGGGAACCGGTCGCGGACCGCGTCCAGCAGCCCGGAAAGGGCCTCGGCCGGCAGCAGGGTGGGCGTCCCGCCGCCGAAGAAGACGCTCTGCACCCGATGGGGCTCGCCCAGCACCGCCAGCGAGAGGTCGAGCTCTGCGACCGCTGCGGCGAGGTAGGCGTCCTGGCTGGCCCCGGGTGCGGCGCCCAGCTCGCTGGCGGTGTAGGTGTTGAAGTCGCAGTAGCCGCAGCGGGACGCGCAGAACGGCACGTGCACATACAGGCTCAGCGGACGCCCGGAGAACCCCTTCAGCGCCTCGACCGGGAGCTGCCCGTCCGGCGGGGCCGGCTGGCCATCGGGTGGGGTGGATGGCACGTCAGGGCAGCTCGAACGGCAGGTCCTGGCCGTCGAGGGCGTGCCGGCAGGCGCAGGTCGCGGTGGCGTCGTCGGGCTCGTGGGCGGGCAGGCCGGCGATCGTCCGGGTGAGCAGCGCCTTCAGCACCTCGATGTTGGCCGCGAATTGCGCCAGCACCTCGTGGTGGCTGACCGCCTCCCCGCCGTCGACGCCGGCGTCGTGGTCGGTGACCAGGCAGACCGTCGAGTAGCACAGGGCGAGGTCGCGGGCCACTGACGCCTCCGGCACGCCGGTCATTCCGACGATCGTGCCGCCGAAGGACTGGTGCATGCGCGACTCCGCCTTGGTCGAGAAGCGCGGCCCCTGGATCACCACCAGCGTGCCGCCGTCCACCGGCTGCGCGTCGGCGTCCGCCGCGGCAAGGATCGCTGCCCGGCCGCGCGGACAGTACGGGTCGGCGAAACCGACGTGGACGACGTGGCCGACCTCGTCGAACATCGTGTGGGCCCGGCCCCAGGTGCGGTCGATCAGCTGGTCCGGCACGACGAAGGTGCCCGGGCCGAGCTCGGGACGCAACGAGCCCACGGCGGCCGGCGCCAGCACCTGACGGACCCCGACGCTGCGCAGGGCCCACAGGTTGGCGCGGTAGTTCACCCGGTGCGGCGGGAACTCGTGGTTCTTCCCGTGGCGCGGCACGAAGGCGACCCGGCGTCCAGCCACCTCGCCGAGCGCGAGCGGAGCACTGGGCGGGCCGAACGGGGTGGTCACCTCGACGGTGGTCGGGTTGTCGAGGAACTCGTAGAAGCCACTGCCGCCGATGATGCCGATCTCTGCGTCCATGGCGCAGAGCCTAATCCGTCCCCGCCTTGCACCGAGCGCCCCCGTTTCCGCCGAACGCCTGCACCTGGGACGTGGCGTTCGGCCCGAACGGGGGCGCTCGGCGGCGGCTACTTCTTCTTCTCGGACGTTTCGCCGGTGGACAGCGCGGCGACGAAGGCCTCCTGCGGCACCTCGACGCGGCCGACCATCTTCATCCGCTTCTTGCCTTCCTTCTGCTTCTCCAGCAGCTTGCGCTTGCGGGTGATGTCACCGCCGTAGCACTTGGCGAGCACGTCCTTGCGCACCGCCCGGACCGTCTCGCGAGCAATCACCCGGGCCCCGATCGCAGCCTGGATCGGCACCTCGAACTGCTGGCGCGGGATCAGCTCCTTCAGCTTCTTCGCCATCGCGACCCCGTAGCCGTAGGACGCGTCGACGTGCACGATCGAGCTGAACGCGTCCACCGGCTCGCCGTGCAGCAGGATGTCGACCTTGACCAGCTTGGCGACCTGCTCCCCCGCCTCGTCGTAGTCGAGGGACGCGAAGCCCTTCGTCCGCGACTTCAGCGCGTCGAAGAAGTCGAAGACGATCTCAGCCAGCGGCAGCAGATAGCGAATCTCGACCCGGTCCTCGCTCAGGTAGTCCATGCCCAACTGCTCGCCGCGCCGGGCCTGGCACAGCTCCATCACGGTGCCGATGAACTCGGCGGGGGTGAGGATCGTCGCACGGACGACCGGCTCGTGGACCTCGGCGATCTTGCCGTCGGGGTACTCCGAGGGATTGGTCACCGTGTGCTCGGTGCCGTCCTCCATCACCACCCGGTAGACCACGTTCGGGGCGGTCGAGATCAGGTCGAGGTTGAACTCGCGTTCGAGCCGCTCCCGGACGATCTCCATGTGGAGCAGGCCGAGGAAACCGACCCGGAAGCCGAAGCCGAGGGCGCCGGAGGTCTCCGGCTCGTAGACCAGGGCGGCATCGTTGAGCTGCAGCTTGTCGAGCGCCTCGCGCAGCTCGGGGAAGTCGGCGCCGTCGATCGGGTACAGGCCGGCGTAGACCATCGGGTGCGGCGGACGGTAGCCGGCCAGCTCCTTGCGGGCCGGGTGCGACGCGGTCGTGACGGTGTCACCGACCCGGGACTGGCGCACCTCTTTCACCCCGGTGATCAGGTAACCCACCTCGCCGACCCCGAGCGCTCCGGCCTTCACCGGCTCCGGCGAGATCACACCCACCTCGAGGGTCTCGTGGGTGGCCTTGGTGGACATCATCAGGACGCGCTCACGGTGGTTCAGCTCGCCGTCGACGACCCGGACGTAGGTGACCACCCCGCGGTAGGTGTCGTAGACCGAGTCGAAGATCAGGGCGCGCGGCGGCGCGGCGGGGTCGCCAACCGGGTGCGGGACGTCGGCCACCACGTGGTCGAGCAGCTCCCGCACGCCCTCGCCGGTCTTCGCCGACACCTTGAACACGTCGTCGGCGTCGCAGCCGAGCAGGTGCGCGATCTCCGCGGCGTACTTCTCCGGCTGGGCGCTGGGCAGGTCGATCTTGTTCAGCACCGGGATGACGTGCAGGTCGGCCTCGAGCGCGAGGTAGAGGTTGGCCAGGGTCTGGGCCTCAATGCCCTGCGCGGCGTCGACCAGCAGGATCGCGCCTTCGCACGCGGCCAGGGAGCGGGACACCTCGTAGGTGAAGTCGACGTGGCCAGGGGTGTCGATCATGTTCAGCACATAGTCGGCCTCGCCGACGCGCCAGGGCATCCGGACGGCCTGGGACTTGATCGTGATCCCGCGCTCGCGCTCGATGTCCATCCGGTCGAGGTACTGCGCACGCATGGAACGCTCGTCCACCACGCCCGTGAGCTGCAGCATCCGGTCGGCCAGGGTGGACTTGCCGTGGTCGATGTGCGCGATGATGCAGAAGTTGCGGATCAGCGCGGGCGGGGTCTTGCCGGGGACGGGAGCAGGCATGCACTTTCCTGGTAACTGGAGCCAGCCCACGATACCGGAACCGTGCCCTCACCCCCGATTTGAGGGGGCACCGACCGGCTGATAGAGTTCACAGTCGCGTCTGCGTGGCGCGAAAAGCCAGAATCACCAGCGAAGAGGGTCACCGGCGTGGCGAATATCAAGTCTCAGAAGAAGCGGATCCTGACCAACGAGAAGGCCAGGCAGCGTAACAAGGCCGTGAAGTCCGGGCTGCGTACGCACGTCCGCAAGTTCAACGAGGCCGTCGCCGACGGCGACACCGCCAAGGCTCAGGAGCTGGCGAGGACCGCCACCCGTGCGCTGGACAAGGCCGCCTCCAAGGGCGTGATCCACAAGAACCAGGCCGCGAACCGCAAGTCGGCGATCGCAGCCAAGGCCGCAGCGCTGTAGCAGCTTCCTCGACAAGCGCCGCCCGGTGATCCGGGCGGCGTTTGTCGTTCCCGGCATGCCTTGCGCAGTTCAGCGGCGGTCACGTCCGCGGCAGCCGATCACCGTCAACACCACTTGCTCGAGCGCGAAACCAGGGTCGCTGGCCGCGCCCTTGATCTGGGCGTCTGCAACCGCCACCGCCTGGATCGCCTGCGCGACCCCCTGGGGCTTCCAGTCCCTGGCCAGGCGCGAGAGGTCCTTCAGCTTCCACGGCGGGACGCCGATCGCGCGGGCGAGGTCGGCGTCGCGCAGCCGGGCGTCCCTGCCGTCGAGGTACTTGCCGAGACTGCGCAGGTTGTTCGACAGCGCGCTGGTGATCAGCACGGGAGCCACCCCGGTGGACAGGGCCCAGCGGAGCTTGCCGAGCGCGCCGTCGATGCGTCCGCCGAGGGTGTCGTCTGCCACGGCGAAGCTGGTCACCTCGGCGCGCCCGCCGAAGTAGCGCCGGACCGCGGCCTCGGTGAGCACGCCGTCGGGTGAGTCGTCGAGCAGCTGGCGGACGGCACCGGCCAGCGACCGGGCGTCGGTGCCGACGGCCTCCACGAGCGCGGCAGCGGTGGCCTGGTCGGCCCGTCCCTTCTGACGGCGTACCTCGCTGGCGACGAACTGGGGCAACTCCCACGGCTTGATCGCCGGGAAGTCGACCACCTCAAGGTGCAGCTTCCGCAACCGGTCGAGCAGGGCCCTGCCCTTGTTGCCACCGGTATGGACGAGCGCGAGGGCGAGGTCGGGACCGGGCTCGGCGGCGAGCGCGACCAGGTGGTCGGCGACCTCGGCCGGCAGGTCGCCGAGCTCGGTGACCACGAGGACCGACGCCGTCGCGAACAGCGACCCGCCTGCAGCCTCGGCGAGCGCGCCGATGTCGAGTTGGCCGGCTTCCAGCCGCGTCACGGAGGCATCGCGGCGCTCGCGGGTAGCGAGACCGACGAAGTCGGCCACCGCCCGCTCCGCGAGCAGCGCCTCCGGTCCGGTCACGAGCAGGACCCGTCCGAACGGGTTGGTTCCATCCACGGGCCTAGCATGCCAGTCGCCACCCCCACTCCCGCGCCCCCGGGCCATCCAGGCCGGGCCGGGACGACGACCCCGGTCACCCGCTGCGTTCAGTGGTGACCAGGAGCTGAGCGCCGCGCCGGGCGACGGCGATCGAGCCGCTCTGATCGGTGCGGTAGACCCGGGCGCCCAGGCCCTCGACGCCGGCGATCGTGCGCGCCGCGGGATGCCCGTAGTCGTTGTTCGCACCGACGCTGACCAGGGCCACCGACTCGTGCACGGCAGCGAGGAAGCCCGCAGACTGGTGGGCGGAGCCGTGGTGGGGCACGAGCAGCACCTCGGCCGAGAGGTCGGGCGCGGCGGACAGGGCGTTGTCCTGGCCGGCCTCCTCGACGTCCCCGGCAACGACCACCCGCAGCCCGCCGCTGGTCACCCGCAGGACGATCGAGGAGTCGTTGGTCGCGCAGTTGTCAGCGGTGTCTGTGGTGTCTCCGGGCGTGGTTCCACGCGACGGGCGGACGGCCAGCACGGCCAGCCGGACCGGGCCGGCCGCCACCACAACTCCGGGCACGGCCACCGTCCTGGGCACGGCCGGGAGCGCAGCCTGCACCAGCCGCCAGCCCGATTCGGGCTCGGTGATGCCGGAGAAGAGCAGGTTGTCCACCCTGCGGCCCGACACGACGCCGGCGATCCCGCCCACGTGGTCGGCGTGCAGGTGGGTGAGCACGAGCCAGGCAATCTCCGTCACTCCCAACTCGTCGAGGCAGCGGTCGACGGGCTTCGGATCCGGGCCGGTGTCGATCACGATCGCCCGTCCGTCGCCTGCCGCGGCCACCGTCGCGTCCCCCTGTCCGACGTCGCAGCTCACCAGCTGCCATCCCACGGGCGGCCAGCCCGGCGCGGAGACCGGACGCAGCAGCACCGCCACCATCGCCGCGACGACGGTGGCCACCAGCCACGGCCGGCGCAGCAATTGCGGCAGGCCGAGCAGTGCCGCCAGGCAGCACGAGGTCAGCACGACCAGCGCGGCCGGTCCGGCCGGCCAGGCCATGGCTGCTCCGGGGAGCGAGGCACCGACAGAGGCGATCCAGCACAACGCCTGGGCGAAGCCGCCGGCCAACCACCCCGTCACGCTGGCCAGCGGCAGCGACACCACCGAGAGCCCCGCGGCGAGGAAGCCGAGCACGGTGCCCGGGCCGACCAGTGGCGCGGCGACCAGGTTGGCGACCACCCCGACCAGGCTGATCTGGCCCGAAATGGCTGTCACCACCGGCTGCGTCGCCAGTTGCGCCGCGACCGGCACGGTCACCGCCTCGGCCAGCCAGCGCGGAGCCCAGTCCAGCAGGCTCGCCCACCGGTCGGCCCACAGGATGATCCCGCCGCTGGCGCAGACCGACAGCACGAACCCGACCGTGCGGCCCAGCCAGGGGTCGAGCAGCAGGAGTCCCACCACAGCCCAGGAGAGGTACCGCAGGCCTTGGCGCCCACCACCCCACCCCAGTGCGGCCAGACCGACCACCCCCATCGCGGCCGCGCGCAGCACGCTCGGCTCCGCCCGACACAGGAGCACGAACGCCACCACGCCCACCACGGCCACTCCGCGCCGCCACCAGCCCGTCACGCCCAGCCGCGCCGCCACCCAGAGCATCGCAGCCAGAAGAAGGGTCAGGTTCGCCCCCGAAACCGCGGCCAGGTGGATCAATCCGGTCGTGCGGAAGTCGGACTGCAGGTCGGCGGTCATCAGCTCGGTGTCGCCCACGACGAGCGCGGGCACGAGCGCCCGCGGTCCGGGAGGCAGGCCCGCCACGGCGTCGCGCAGCCCCTGCCGCACGGCCGAGACCGCGACGTCCCCTGGCGTCGGAGCCGCGATCACCTGCGGGGAGGCGCGAGCGTGCGCCCAGGCGGCCACCGACTCGTCCACGGCGGCAGGGCTAAGTTTCACCGCGGCCCGCACCGTGGAGCCGGTGGGAACCGCCTCCCAGGCCCTGGCCAGTTCGCCGGACGCGCTCAGCCGCACCGTCGCGCCCGATACCCAGGCCTCTCCCCTGCCCTCCACCCTCACCAGGGTCGCTGAGGTGGTCCAGACCGGGCCGCCCCGCGACGCGTCCGATGTATGGCCGCCGCCGAGACGCACCTCGACCACGACAACAGCTCCCTCCCGCGCCCAGACCGGCACCGGCCCCAGACCGACGAACCACACCCGCAGCAGCCCGATCCCGACGGCGGCGACCAGCACGAGCCCTGCAGCGACGACCAGCCACCGGCCACGCCACCAGCCCAGGCAGCCGGCGGCTGCCCCGCCGACCAGGACGCAGGCGAGCAGCCACCCGCTCCCGGAGGTGCCCGCCCACGCGCCGAGCCACATCGCCGCGGCGAGCACGGGTGGCCGCCAGTCGCGGCGGTCGCCATCGGCTCGTGGCTCCGCGTCGCTACACCCGGACATTGGGGGCGATGTCGGCGTAGGTCTTCGGGCCGATGCCGTCCACCTCCTGCAACTCGCTCACGGCGGTGAACCGACCGTGCTTGCTGCGCCAGTCGAGGATCTTCTGCGCTGTCACCGGGCCGATGCCGGGCAGCGTGTCGAGCTGCTCCAGCGTCGCCGTGTTCAAGGAGACGGTTCCTCCGGCGCTGGAGGGGCCACCGCCGGTGCCGGACGCCGCACCCGGACCATGCACCTCTCCCCGCGGCTTCGTCCGGGTGCCGATGACGATCTGGGAACCGTCGGCCACCACCGCGGCGAGGTTGAGTTCCGCCGGGTCAGCGGTCCTGGTCAGGCCCCCGGCCGCCCTGATCGCATCCTCGACCCGGCTCCCGTCCGCCAACTCCACCACGCCCGGGTGTTGCACCGCACCGAGCACGTGCACCACCACTCGCGGTGCGGGAGTGGCCGAAGGCGCAGGGCTGGCAACGACCGCCGGTGGAGCCGCCATCGCGACCGGAGTGGAGCGGGCCTGCAGCAGGCTGTAGGCCGTCCAGCCGCATCCGACGAGCAGCACGATCACAACCGCGGCCACGTGTTCGCGACCGAAGGCCCAGGCCTGGCGTCCGAACTGGCCCAGGCGCCCGCCCACTTCAGACCGGGATCGACGCGGCGGCGGACGCTCCATGACCGCCCCGGCCACCGGCTCGGGCACGGATGGGGACGGTGACTCCTCCGCGGCCAGGGCGTGCCGCGGTGGTACCTGGGCGAGAAGCACCTCCAGGCGCTGTCGCACCACATCGCTCAGCACTGGTTCCTCAGCGATCTTCATGCCTGCACTATCGGCATCCGGCCGCCAGGTCGTGCAGCCCAACTCCTCGCCTGTGCACAACGCGGATGCGAGGCCGACTTGTCCACAGGACGATTCGTCCGATCGGTCACCACGGGTTACCCTTCGGCGGTACGACAACCACCAGGAGGATCCGATGGCCACCCAGCTCAACCTCGCCAGCGCCCCCGCCCGGCACGGAGGCTGCGGTTGCGGCTGCGGCGGCGGCGGCGCGGAGGCGACCCCGGAACTGCTGGCGAGCGCTCTGCCCAAGGTCGTCCGCCACGGCGCGATCATCGGTGGCCTGACCAGCATGAAGCCGGGCCAGAAGGTCGTTCTCGTCGTCGACCACGACCCGCTGCCGCTGCTCACCCAGCTCGATCGCGTCGCTCCGGACGCGCACGACCTGACCTACCTCGAGCGTGGGCCGGAGCTGTTCCGGCTGGAGTTCACCCGGCGCTGACGGCCCGGCTTCGCGCGCCCGCTTGGCCCCGGCTGGGAAGCTGGAGGGCATGACCCGGCCCACCCGTCGCCCGCCGACCCGGCCCGCGAGCCACCCGACCGGCGGACGCGGAGGCGCGCGGAAACCCCGACCACGCCCTGCGGCAGTCGCGGGGGCCTCCCAGCGGAGTGTCCGGGCGCTGCTCTGGCTCGCGACGCCGTTCGCTCTGGTCGGGCTCGGCCTGCTGGTGCTCACCGCCGCTCCGGAATTGCAGGCCCGGCACCAGTGGCTGGCGGAGGCGGCGTCGTTCGCACCGTACGGGTGGCTCGCCTGGCTGGTCGCGGTCGTGCTGGCGCTGACCGGCGCCCGCGGCAGGACCCGGTTCCTGGCGGCACCGCTCGCGTTGGGCCTTGCCTGGCACACCGCTGTCCTCGTCCCCTACCTGCCCGGCCCGACCCACGCGGCTGCCGCAGGGACCACCTCGCTGACTGTCGTGGAGCTGAACCTGCGTTGGGGGCAGGCGAACCTCGACCAGCTCGCCTCCGCCATCGCGCACCAGCGCCCGGATGTTGTGGTTCTCGCCGAGGTGACCCGTTCCGACGTCACTGCCTTCACGCGCAAGCCCTGGTCGAAGCTGCTCCCCTACCGGTCCGGGACGGCTGGCGACAACTACGATCCGGCGACCGCGGCCGGCGATGCGCGCGGCACAATGGTGCTCTCCCCGCACCCGATCACCCCGCTGGACGATGCCGACGGCACGCTCTTCTCCAACCTCGCGGTCCGGATCGACCTGCCCGGCCACCCGATCACCCTGATCGCCGCGCACCCGGCCAACCCGGAGCACGGGCTCGATCGATGGGTCGAGGACGGCGAGTCACTCACCCGGCTCGCGCTGAAGCACACCGACGGGCCACTCGTGCTCTCCGGCGACCTGAACGCGACGGCGGAGCACCTCACGCTGCGTGAGCTCACCGCGAAGGCAGGGCTCACGGACGCCGGGTCCGGCGAGGGCTGGCACCCGACCTTCCCGGCTGACACCTGGTACCCGCCGCTGATCCAGATCGACCACGTACTGGTCTCCAGGGGCTTCAGCACCACCGCTTACCGGACGTTCCGGGT
>PHEV01000124.1 GCA_002843035.1 Actinobacteria bacterium HGW-Actinobacteria-5
ATCGCCGAACCGTACGCCTCGTGCCTACGGCTGGAGCGCGACCTCAAGGCGGCCTACCACCTCAAGGAAGTGCTCGTCCCGCCCAACCTGTCGCCGGATTCGGACGAGGCCAACCGCGCCGTCGCCATCGAGGGAGCCCGGCTCGTGCAGCGCCTGACCACTGCCGAGGACACCCTGGGCGTCGCCTGGGGCGGCACGGTACGGCGGGTCATCCACTACCTCAATCCGTGCCGGAAGATCCCGGCCAGCTTCGTTGCGCTGCACGGCTCGATCCCGTGCTACGGCGCGGACCTCAACCCGCAGTCTCTGGTCGAACGGATGGCCATGGCGTTCGGTGGGCGGCAGCGCGCCCTGCATCACCCCGGGCTGCAGCCGAGCGAGGCAGATGTTGCCAACCTTCTGGAAGAGCCGGATGTGGCCAGGCTCTACGACCTCTATGCGGGGATCACGATCTCGCTGGCCAGCATCGGCTCCTTCCGCCCGGAGCTGGCCTCACGCCTGGCCCACAACTACCTCGCACCCGACGAGCTGCAGAACCTGATCGAGGCCGGCGTGGTCGGTGACCTGGTGCTGCGCTTCTTCGACGGCGCAGGGCAGGAGTGCGACACCGACCTGAGCGATCGGACCCTCGCGATCCCCTTCGACCAGTACCGACGGATCCCGTTCAAGCTCGTGGTGGCCAGCGGTGAGTTGAAGGCGCTCACCCTGCACGCTGCCCTCGAGGGCGGCCTCGTGGACGCCCTCGTGGTCGACGAGTCCCTCGCCCGCGCCGTGGCCGCGCTCAAGGGAGTGGGCCCGAGGTCGTGACGGTCGCCGTGGGGAGCTGCCCACGGCCCGGGGTATCGAGTTTTTTCCCGATATTGACCCTGTCCCCGGACATTCCTAGCGTTGGTGCCAGCCACGCGGATGTCACCAACGTCGCCGAATACGCGGGAGTGTCGAAAGACGAACGCTCCACGGCCCATTGTGGGCTGCCCGAGCAAATGCTTTCTCCTGGGTTTCCGGGACTCGAGTGAACGCGGGTCATACGCATACAGCATTCTAGGAGGCACGGCAAAATGAACGCTCTCTACGATCCCAGACTCTTCCCCCTCTGGGAAGGGATCGAAAGTGAGGATTTCGTCATCGCGACGTATTACGTCGCGGGAGGACCCCAGGCCGACCTGGTCGCGAAGTCCGCGGCCCTGGCCATCGAGCAGTCGTCGGGATCCTGGTTCGCCGTCCCCGGTGAGACCGAGGAGGTGCGAGCCCGCAGCGCCGCACGCATCATCGGCATCTACAGCGTCCCGAACTACGAACTGATCGCTCAGGTCCCCAGGGACGAGCCCCGCACCTTCGTGCTGCGGGTGGCGTTCCCGTGGATCAACTTCTACGACAACCTTCCCCTGCTGCTCTCCTCGGTGATCGGCAACATCTCCTCGATGCCGAACCTGAAGCTCCTCGACCTCGAGTTCCCCCCGTCCTACCTGGCCCAGTTCAAGGGCCCGAAGTTCGGCATCAAGGGTGTCCGCGAGCTGCTGGGCGTCCCGGAGCGCCCGATCGTGAACAACATGATCAAGCCGTGCACCGGCATCGGCCCCGAGGACGGCGCAAAGCTGTTCTACGAGGCCGCAGCCGGCGGTGCGGACTGGATCAAGGACGACGAGCTGATCGCCGGCAGCCCCGCCTTCTCCCCGCTGACCGACCGCGTGCGCGCCTACATGGACGCCGCTCGGCGGGCGGACGCGGAGAAGGGCGAGAAGACGCTGTTCACGGCCAACGTCACCGACGAGGTGGGGCGCCTGCGGGACAACGCGTACCGCGCCATCGAGGCCGGCGCGAATGCCTTGCTGGTCAACGTCTTCGCAGTCGGGTATTCCGGCCTGAGAATGCTCGCCGAGGATCCCAACATCAATGTTCCGATTGGCGCGCACACCTGCTTCGGCGGCGCGCAGACCGTGGCGCCGAATCAGGGAATCAGCACCGAAGTCGCGCAGAAACTCATTCGCCTGTGCGGCGCCGATATGTCGCTGAATGTCGCTCCGTCCGCGAAGTTCAACGCCCTGCGCGAGAAGTTCGTGCGGGTGTGGCACGTCGGTTACTCCCCGATGGGTCACATCAAGCAGACCTTCACCCACGCCGGTGGCGGCGTCACGCCGGGCATGGTGCCCTACCTGATGGATCAGATCGGCAACGACTTCATCCTCGGGGTGGGCGCGGGTGTCCACGGTCACCCGAGCGGCCCGAGGGCCGGCGCCACCGCAATGCGGCAGGCTGTTGACGCGGTCATGCAGGGTGTAGAACTCCCTGAGTACGCCAAGGACCACCCGGAGCTCGCCACGGCGATCGCCACCTGGGGCATCTACGGTGTGGACGACTACAACAAGCTGTACGACATCGAGTCCTGAACCGAGCCGAAGCGGCGAGGTTGTTGCCGCCTGGTCGCCCCCGCCGAGGGCGACCAGGCGGGCCGGGGGCAACGGGGCTCCCGGCCGGAACGAGACGGTAACCGGCAGTTCATGAGTGATCAAAGGAGATCAAAAATGCCAGAGAAGCAGTACGTCATGGCCCTCGACTCCGGCACGACCGGGGTTCGCACCATTATCTGGAACAAAAACGGCGAAATGGTCGGCGACGCCGCCCAGGAATTCACGCAGATCTATCCGCAGCCGGGGTGGGTGGAACACAACGCGGAGGAGATTCTGGACGCACAGCTCGCGACCGCGAGAAAGGCCATTCAGCGCGCCGGCATCAGCCCCGAGGACATCCGGGCGATCGGCATCACCAATCAGCGCGAGTCCGCCGTGCTCTGGGACCGGGCGACCGGCAAGCCGCTGTACAACTCGATCTGCTGGCAGTCCCGGCAGACCGCCGACATCATCGAGGGCTGGATGGCGCGCGGCCTGAGCGAAGAGATCCGGGAGAAGACCGGCCTCGTCATCGACGCCTACTTCTCAGCATCCAAGATCCCGTTCGTCTTCGACGCCGTCCCCGGAAGCCGGGAGCGGGCCGAGCGTGGCGAGATCGCCTTCGGCACGATCGACACCTGGCTGATCTGGAACCTCACCGGCGGCAAGAGCCACCTGACCGACTACAGCAACGCCTCGCGCTCCATGATCTTCAACATCAAGACCCTAGAGTGGGACGAGCACCTGTGCAGCGAGATGGGCATCCCGATGGCCGTCCTGCCCACGGTGATCGACTCCAACGGTGACTTCGGTGTCACCGACGCGAGCCTGTTCGGGGTGGAGATCCCGATCCGTGGCGTCGCCGGCGACCAGCAGGCGGCACTGTTCGGACAGGCGTGCTTCCAGCCGGGCATGGCGAAGAACACCTTCGGCACGGCGGGCGTCTACCTGATGAACACCGGCGATCGCCCGGTGTTCAAGGACGGGCTGACCACGACGATCGCCTGGGGCCTGGACGGCAAGATCTCCTACGCCCTCGAGGGCGTCATCTTCATCTCCGGCGCCACCATCCAGTGGCTGCGGGACGAGCTGAAGATCATCCAGACCTCCGCCGACACCGAGTGGTACGGCTTCATGGTCCCCGACACCCAGGGCGTCTACCTCGTGCCGGCGTTCGTCGGCCTGTGCGCCCCGTACTGGGACATGTACGCCCGCGGCCTCATGGTCGGCATGACCCGCGGCACCAACCGCAACCACGTCATCCGGGCAGGGCTGGAGGCACTGGCCTACCAGACCCGGGACATCATCGACGCCGTCACGGCCGACGGCTCGATCCAGGTCACCGAGTTGCGCGTCGACGGCGGGGCTGTCGCGAACAACCTGCTGTGCCAGTTCCAGGCCGACATCCTCGGCCTGCCGGTGATCCGTCCCACGGTGGTCGAGATGACCGCCCTCGGCGCCGGCTACCTGGCCGGTCTGGGCAGCGGTCTGTGGGAGAGCACTGACGACATCGCCGGACAGTGGGGCGTGGACCGGTGCTTCGAACCCACGATGTCGGCCAGCCAGCGCGACTCGCTGTACTCCGGCTGGCAGGCGGCGGTCGAGTTGAGCCGCGGCTGGGCCAAGAAGGTCGCAGCGGTCTAGAGATCCCGGGCGCGTAACTGGAGGCGCGGGCGGGGGCTGTACCAACGGCCCCTGCCCGTCGCCTGATGTCGCGCGCCCTCAGAGCAGAGGGTGAACATGACAAGGATGTCGGCTGATCTCGTCGTGATCGGCGGGGGTGTGACCGGCGCGGGTGTCGCACGGGACGCCGCGATGCGCGGGTTCCGCACGATCCTCGTGGAGCGAGCGGATATCGCGCAGGGAACGTCGGGACGCTTCCACGGCCTGCTGCACTCCGGTGCGCGGTACGTGGTGGCCGATCCCCGCTCGGCGATGGAGTGCGCGGAGGAGAGCGCCATCCTGCGTCGGATCCAGGCGGAGGCGATCGAGGACACCGGCGGGTACTTCGTGCAGTTCGCCGGGGACGATCCCGACTACGCCGACCGCTGGGTCGAGAGCGCACGCGCCATCGGCCTGCCGTTCGAGGAGATCGATGTCGCCGAGCTGCTCAGGCGGGAGCCACGGGTCAACCCGTCGGCGCAGCGCGCCATGCATGTGGCGGACGGCTCGGTGGACGGCTGGCGGCTCGCCTGGGGCGCTGTCGACAGTGCCAAGGCCTACGGGGCGAAGGTGCTGAGCTACCTGGAGGTCTGCGGCATCGAGGTCACCGACGGACAGGCCAGCGCGGTGCGGTGTCGCGATCGGCGCACGGACGCCGAGGTTGTCATCGACACCGGCTTCGTGATCAACGCCGCCGGACCGTGGGCGGGCCGGATCGCCGCCCTCGCCGGGTGCGGCGAGGTGGAAGTCGTGCCGGGGCGCGGGGTCATGCTGGCTGTCGGTCACCGCCTGGTCCACAGCACCGTCAACCGGCTGGCCGTACCCGGCGACGGTGACCTGATCGTGCCGGCGCACACGGTCAGCATCATCGGCACCACCGACGTCCGCGCCGACGATCCTGACCAGCTGTGGATCCCGCGCGTTGAGGTCCAGCAGATGCTGGACGCAGGCGAGCGGCTGGTGCCGGGCTTCCGGCAGGCGCGGATCGTCCACGCCTGGGCCGGGGCGCGTCCCCTGGTGAAGGACGCCCGTGCATCCGGCACCGACACCCGGCACCTGAGTCGGGGGATGGTGATCCTCGATCACGCCTCCCGCGACGGCGTCCGCGGTCTGCTGACCGTGATCGGCGGCAAGCTCACCACCTACCGCCTGATGGCGAAGGGCCTGGTCGACCTGATGTGCGAGCAGCTCGGCGATCCCCGGCCGTGCACCACCGACACCGAGCCGGTGCCCGGGTCGGAATCCGGGCACACCCACCAGGTCTCGCAACGACTCCGCGATCGGGAGAACGATCGCCTCACCGAACAGCTCCTCTGCGAGTGCGAGCTGGTCACGCGACGGATGTTCACCGACGCGCTCCACGAGAACCCGGACGCTTCGCTGGACGACCTTCGCCGACAACTCCGGCTGGGCATGGGGTCTTGCCAGGGCGGCTTCTGCTCCACCCGGGCCGCCGCGGTCGCCTGCGCGGAAGGCGAGCGGAGTGCCGCCGAGGCGAGCGACGCCTTGCGGCTGTTCCTCAGCAACAGGTGGCTGGGGTTGTGGCCGATCCTCCAGGGCGACCAGCTGCGCCAGGCGGTCCTGGACAACTGGATCATCTCCGGAACCCTCGACGCCGAGCACCTGCCGGTCGCCTCCTCCGGGAGCCGGCGATGAAGCGCATCGTGGTGATCGGCGGCGGTCTCGCCGGGCTGGTGGCCGCTACCAAGCTGGCCGGCGGTGGCAGCAGCGTCACTCTCGTCTCCGAGGGGCTCGGGGGCCTGCAGCTCTCCCAGGGCACCATCGACGTCTACGGCTACAACCCCGGACGCGTGCGCGCTCCGATGGCCGCGGTGGCCGGTGCCCCTGCGGTCCACCCGTACGCCCGGATCGGCACGAGCGCTGTCCGCGACGGCGTCGCTTTCCTCCAGGACGCGCTCGGCACGGGCTGGCTGGTCGGCGACCCCGAGGTGAACCTCCAGCTGCCCACCGCGCTGGGCGTCCTGCGGCCGACCGCCCTGGTGCCGCCCTCCATGGCCGCCGGGCAGGCGCAGGCGGGCCAGCGCTGGGCCATCGTGGGATTCCGGCAGCTGAAGGACTTCGGCGCCGAGCTCGTGGCCGGCAACCTGGCGCGCGCCGAGCTTTCCCGCGGTGGCCGGATCGAGGCTCGGCCGATCGTCCTGGATCTCCCCCCGCGGTCCGGTGAGTCCGACGCGTCCGGGCTGGTGTACGCCCGCGCGTTCGACGATCCCGCCTTCCGGGAGCGCGTCGTGGCAGCGTTGCGCCCCCTGCTGGACGGGGAGACGGCGGTCGGGTTCCCCGCGGTGCTCGGGCTGACCGACCCGGAGGCGTGGACGGCGCTCCGCGATGCCCTCGGCGTCCCGGTGTTCGAGATCCCCCTGCCGCCCCCCGGCATCCCGGGAATGCGGCTCGGCCGGCGCCTCACCGCGGTGGCCAAGCAGCGCGGGGTTCGGTTCCTTGCCGGCTCGAGAGCGATCGGTCACGAGGCCGACGGGCTCCGTCTGACCGGCGTGGTGGTGGGGACGGCGGCGACCCCGCGGCGTCTTCGTGCCGACGACGTGGTGTACGCGCCCGGAGGCTTCGAGTCGGGCGCGATCACGGTGGATTCACGCTGGGGAATCCGGGAACGTCTCTTCGGCCTGCCGCTGGCCGGGCTGGACGACATCGACAGGCTGATCACCGACGAGTACTGGGACGATCCACAGTCCGTCTTCTCGGTCGGGGTCGGCGTCGATGCCGCCATGCGTCCGGTCCGTTCGGACGGCTCGGTCGTGTACGAGAACCTCTTCGCGATCGGCGGCATCCTCGCCGGTGCCTGCCGGTGGCGGGAGAAGTCCGGTGAGGGAATCGCCCTGGGCTCGGCCATGGCCGCGTGTCGCGCCATCGAGGCCGGGTAACGGTGAACGACCTCCCGTCCACACGTGCGCCGCCGGCCGTTCAGCCAGCGTCGACGGGGCTCCCCGAGCCCATTCGCCCACGCGAGCCTGACCCACGACGGCTCACGGCTCGCTCCGCCTCGGCAGCGTCGCCGAGCGTACACATCCCATCCGCCACGTCCTGCAGTAGCCAAACCTCTCCGGAACCGCGAACCGGCCTCGAGCCGACCGTGTCTCCGGTCTCGTTCTCCAATGAAGGAGTTCCATGTCAACCGACGTTCTTCTCTATATCGCAGCTTTCGCCGGGGGCTTCCTCGCCGCGGCCTTCGGTGCGCTGGTGGCCTTCGTGTTCACCGGCCTCGTGCTCCTGGTCGGTATCGCGGTCCTGATCTCGACCGGCGACGGCAGCTTCATCTCGTTGATCGCGTTCGGTCCGTTCTTTGGCCCGCACATCTCGTTCGCCGGCGGCGTGGGTGCTGCCGCCTTTGCCGCCCGGAAGGGCTGGCTCGACAACGGGAAGGACATCGTCACCCCGTTGGCCAGCCTCGGCAAGCCGGTCGTGCTGCTGGTGGGCGGCGTCTTCGGCGTGATCGGACTGGTCATCCAGCAGGTCTTGTCGCTGGTGCCGTGGTTCGGTACCCACACCGATGCCGTTGCGTGCACGGTGATCATTTCCGGCCTGCTGGCACGGCTCGTCTTCGGCCGCTCCGGAATCATCGGCGCGCACAGCGAAGGTCTCACCGGTGCGGCCAAGTTCCGTCCCACTGAGGTCCACGTGTGGGCGTCCTACCAGGAGAAGTGGTCGGTAGCAGCGACCCTTGGGCTGGGTGCGGGCCTGCTGGCGGCGTGGGCCGCCGTCTCGCTGGCGAGCGCCTTCCCCAAGGCACCGGGAGCCAGCCTCGTCGGATTCGGCATCTCGGCCTTCTCCCTGGGCTTCCTCGCGCTCGGACTGAAGATGCCGATCACCCATCACATGACGATCATCGGCGCGGTGGGTGCGACGAGTTTCCTGCCGATCACCCAGAGCCCGCTGGCCGCGATCCTGATCGGAACCGGGTTCGCCATCCTCTCCGCACTGCTCGCCGAGGCGTTCGCCCGGTTCTGGTACATCCGGGGTGACACCCACATGGACCCGCCGGCGAGTGCGATCTGGCCGATGACGACGCTCGTTCTCGGGCTGGCTGCGGCGTTCAGCTGACAGCCGGGGTTCCCCGGGGCCTCGTGCCCCGGGGAACTCACAGACACCACCTCGGAAGGGAAGCAACATGGACGACTTGCTGGGTCTGGTTGGACACGCCGAAGCGCGCGCCAGTCTCGACCACTGCCTGAAGTGCACGATCTGTGAGACGCAGTGCCCGGTCGCGGCGGTGACGCCGCTGTTCCCTGGGCCCAAGTACGTCGGGCCGCAGGCGGAGCGCTTCCGGGCCGACGGCTCGGTCGACCACAGCGTTGATTACTGCTCGGGGTGCGGTACCTGCACCCTGTCCTGCCCGCAGGGGGTGAAGATCGCCGAACTCAACTCCCAGGCCCGGGCGGCCATGAAGGCCGACCACATGACGGTCAGGGACCGCATCATCACCCAGACCATCGCCATGGGCAAGCTGATGACGCCGGTGGCGCCGTTGGCGAACGCGGCACTGCGCGTCCGGCCGTTGCGGGTCGCCGTGGAGGCCACGCTCGGGATCCACCGCGACGCGCCAATGCCGAAGGCGACCAGCCAGACGTTCATGGCCTGGTTCCGCAAGCGGCCGGTGCCGAGCGCGCCGGCCCCACGCGGGCCCGTCGTGTTCTTCCACGGGTGCGCCGGGGGGTACTTCGAGGTCGAGACCTCGAAGATGACCGTCGAGGTGCTGGAACACCTCGGCTACCGGGTGGTCGTCCCTGAGCAGGGGTGCTGCGGCCTCGCCCAGCAGTCGAACGGGCTCTTCGAGCAGGCGACGGCGGCCGTCCTGGCGTTGTGCGACCGGTTGCGCTCGGCAGGCAGCGATCTCCCGATCATCTCCTCCTCCGGCTCGTGCACCGGCATGCTGAAGCACGAGGCCCGCGAGATCATGGGCGTGAGCAGCGAGGCACTCCGCGACGTCGGCCTGCGGATCCGCGACACCATGGAATTCCTGCGTGAGTTGCACGAGGCGAACGCACTCGACACCAGCTTCCGCCGACAGGACACGACCGTCGTCTATCACGCCCCGTGCCAGCTGAAGGGGCAGGCGATGGGCCTGCCGGCGATCGACGTGCTCAGCCTGATCCCCGGCGTCACGATCGTCGAGTCGGAGGTCGCCTGCTGCGGGATGGCCGGCACCTACGGGCTCAAGAAGGAGAAGCACGCAGTCGCGCAGGCGGTGGGGGAGCCCTTGTTCACCCTGATCCGGGACGCGGCGCCCGAACTCGTCCTTTGCGACACCGAGACCTGTCGCTGGCAGATCCGGGAGGCGACCGGCCTGCCCGTCGAGCACCCGATCTCGTTGGTGCATCGCGCCTACGGACTGTCGGCAACCAGGGCGCGCAGGGCGGATCCGGGAGCTCCCTCCGGCGCGTGACCGGCCGGGGCCCGCCGTCCGCCCGCCCACCTTGTCCCCGGGGCCGGCTGGACGGTCGCGGCCCCGGCCGGCCCGAGAGGTTCAGGCGCGCTGGCGGCCTGCGGTTCGGGGGTCGAAACCGACCTGGAGGAGCAGGCCGAGTTGGTCGGCGACGCCCCAGTGTTCGACCATCTTGTCGTTCTCGAACCGTCCGACGTCGAACACGTCCACCTCGAGAGGCTGGTTGGTGGGGGCGAGGCCCATCACCGAGCCCGTGTTGATGCCGCGGGCACGGTTCCGGGTCCACACGACGTCGCCGGCCACGACCACGTCCTCGACGGTGAGTGAGAAGTCGCTCATCCAGCGATGCAGCACGTTCGCGACGGCCTTGACCCCGTCCAGGCCGGGGCTGTTCCCGCGCTGATGCTCGACGACGTCCTCGGCGACGAAGGCCTCGAGCACGGCTTCGTCTCCTGCGCCGATGCCCTCCTCAACGATCCGACGGAATCGGTCGGC
>PHEV01000125.1 GCA_002843035.1 Actinobacteria bacterium HGW-Actinobacteria-5
GGTGATGCCAACCGCGCCAGCGGTGGTGAATGCAGCCATCACGACCCGCTTGTACTCGGTCGCGCCGGCGCGCTGGTGCCGCAACTGGTAGCCGCCGAAACTCTGCACCAGGGCCAGCCACACGGCGCCGATCAACGGCAGGCTGAGTGCAATCAGGTGACTGAAGTTGCTGTCTGTGAGCGGGAGCAACCCGCTGACCTGGATCGCGATCAACATCGTCAGTGCGAGCACGACCGTGTCGATCAGGATCAAGAAGAAGTGTTGCGCCCCACGCGAGACGAGCCATGACTTGCGTGTGCGGCTGGACGCCGCGTTGCCTGCGAGTGCGTCAAGATATGCGCTGAATGTGGTCATGATCCCCCCCGGCTCAGACCAACAAGCCCCCACAGCCACCCCCCCCGGATGGCTGGACCGACGCCTACTCCCCCAAGCGGTCCATCGATCAACGGCTAGTTTGCCAGAAGGTAACCGAACCTGCCAAGCCGCGTGATCCGGGCGAGCGCCAATGGCGTAGATCTGCGCACCGAGGGTGGAGGTGGGAGACCGCGGAGACGCGCGCTGCCGTCGAAGGGAGCGTCGAGGCGGTTCCGGACGGGCTCGCCCGGGACGGTGGAGCCTCGAGGACCGGACGGGACGGCATCGCGGGATCCGGGCCGGTGCGGGATTGCCGGTGTGGTGACCGGAGTCGCCTTGTGTATCGTTTGGGGCGCAGTCGTGTGCATCAGTCGTCGAAATGGGGGGAACACTGATGGTTGCGGACAAGCGAATCGGCGTTGTCGGATTCGGTTATATCGGCTCGGTGATCGGAGCCGTGCTCGCGAATCGCGGGGCCCGGGTGATCGGCGTCGAGCCCAGTCCGAGGATTCGCACTCTCGTCGCAGCAGGGCGGGCGCCGGCGCCCGAACCTGGCCTCGAGGAGTTGGTCAACGCAGCCGTCGTGGCCGGACGCCTGGAGATCACCGACGATCCGTCGGTGCTGAGCGATGTGGATGTCGTACTGATCACGGTCGGAACGCCACTGGCGGAGGACGGCAGCGCCGATACCAGCCAATTGACCGGTGCCGTTGAGACGATCGCGCCGCACCTGCGTGACGGTCAGCTGATCCTGCTGAAGAGCACCGTGCCGCCAGGGCTGACGGAGAAGCTGGCGCCGATCCTGCGGGGGCACGCCAACACCCTGGTCGCGTTCAGCCCCGAACGGCTGGCTGAGGGTCGGGCGATCGCCGAGTTTCAGACGATCCCGGTTGTGGTCGGTGGGGTCGACCCGGAGAGTACCCGGGCCGGGGTGGAGTTCTGGCGCGGGGCGCTCGACGTCGATGTGATCCAGGTATCCTCTGCCACCGGTGCGGAGCTGGTGAAGCTGGCTGACAACCTGTGGATCGACCTCAATATCGCACTCGGCAACGAACTCGCCCAGATTTGCGACCGTTTGGGCGGGATTGACGTGCTCGAGGTGATTTCGGCGGCGAACAGCCTGCCGAAGGTGCAGCACCACGTGAACATTCTGACCCCGTCCATCGGGGTGGGCGGCTATTGCCTCACCAAGGACCCCTGGTTCGTGCACTCCATGGGCAAGTCGCTCGGTCTCGACCTCCAGACACCCCGAGTATCCCGTGAAGTGAACGATGCGATGGCAGAGTATTCGGCCGCGAGCATCGACGGCGTGATCGGCGGTGCGGAGGCCTCACCCAGGCTGGCGATCCTCGGGGTGGCGTTCAAGACCGACACGGGCGACGTTCGGTACACCCCCACCCTTCCGGTGATGAAGCAGCTCCTGGACCGTGGCTATCACCTGGTCGCATTCGATCCGTTCGTGGATCGGGAGGAGTTGGGTGAGTTCGGCATTGACTGGGCCGACAGCGCCGAGGAGGCGCTAAGTGGCGCCGACGCAGTCGCGTTCTTCACCGGGCACCGGCAGTTCGCCGACCTGACACCGGAGTGGCTCAGATCGAAGACATGGGGGCACGTGGCCTTCGTTACAAGGGGGTGGGTCGATGAGTTCGACAGTCCTGGTCACCGGCGCGGCCGGATTCATCGGCAGTCATCTTGTCGAAGCGCTGCTCGAACGCGGGGACACGGTGCTGGGCTGCGACCTGGCCGACGCCGAGAAGAGCCACAACCTCGATCTGGTCCGCGACCATCCGCAGTTCCACTACACACGGCTCGATATCCGCGATCGTGATGCAGTCGAAGCGTGGTACGACCCGACCGCGAGCACGGTGTACCACCTGGCCTCTGTGGTCGGTGTCCAGCACTACCTCGAGGATCCGCTGGCGCTGGTGGACATCGTGGTTGGAGGAACGCGGACGATGCTCGCCCTCGCCGCGGAGCACCATGCCCGATTCCTCTTCGCGAGCACGAGCGAGGTCTTCGGCCGGAACCCGGCGATCCCGTGGAAGGAAGACGCGGACCGGGTGCTGGGTGCGACCTCGGTGGACCGCTGGAGCTACTCCTCCAGCAAGGGTGTGTGCGAGCACATGATCTACGGCATGGCCAGGGTGAAGGGGCTGGAGTTCACCATCGTCCGGCCGTTCAACATCTACGGGCCGCGCCAGAACCCCATCTACGTCGTGTCGCAGAGCGTGTACCGCGCACTTCGTGGGGAGCCTCCGCTGCTCTTCGACGGCGGCGCGCAGACCCGGTGCTTCACCTACATCGCCGACCTCGTGGATGGCATGATCCTCGCCGCCAACTCCCCGCTCGCCGTCGGTGAGGTGTTCAACCTCGGGAACGACCGGGAACGCACCATTGCCGACGCCGTCAGGATCACGCGTCAGGGCACCGGCATGGAGGACGCGGCGCTGGACTTCGACACGGTCGCAGAGTACGGCAAGGTGTACGAGGACATCGAGCGGCGTGTTCCGGATGTCCAGAAGGCCAGGGAGGTGCTCGGCTGGCGTGCCGAGGTCAGCCTGGAGGAGGGCATCGCCAGGACGATCGAGTGGGCGAAACAGAACCCCTGGTACCTCGCCGACCGCAACTGACCCCGAGGTCCGCGGACGAACGCGGGCAGCTCAGTCGGCCAGGTACTCGCGCAGTCGCTGGCCGGCGGGGGCTGGCTCGAAGCCGCTCGACCTGATCCTGGACAGGTCGAGCGCGCTGTTCCTGGGGCGCGGCGCGACGAGTTTCCCTGCGGCATAGGCTTCGCTGGTCGTGGGATGAACGTCCTCGCCTGCCCGTCCGCAGAGCCTGAAGACATCGCGGGCGACGTCGTACCACGACTGCACGGGGCCGCCATTGGTGAGGTTGTAGATGCCGTACGGGGCCTCGGACCGGACCAGATGGACGATGCCGGCCGCCAGGTCCGTTGCGAAGGTCAACCGTCCGAACTGGTCGGCCACCACGCTGGGTGAGACGCCCTTGCGGGCCAGGCCGGCCATCGTGCGCACGAAGTTGGGCCCGTCACCGACGACCCAGCTCGTGCGGATCACGTAGTGGCGGCTCAATTGCCCGACGAGCACGTCCGCCGCCGCCTTGGTCTGGCCGTACACGCTGAGCGGGCTGAAAGGTTCGTCCTCACGGTGCTGCTCGGCGGTGCCGTCGAAGACGTAATCGCTGGAAACGTGTACGAGGACGGCCCGGTTCGCTACTGCAGCCCGGCACAGGTTCGCCACCCCCTGGACATTGGTCGACCAGCAGGCCAGCCGGCCCTCGGGCGTCTCCGCCTTGTCCACCGCCGTATAGGCGGCCGCGTTGATGATCGTCCCCACGCCCCGCCAGGGGTAACGGTCGACTACCGCCGGGTCGGTGTAGTCGAACTCGGACTGGGAGAGGACCTCGGCCCCGGGCAGGAGGGTGCGCAGCGCCCGCCCGAGTTGCCCGTTGGCGCCCACGATCACCGTGCGCCGCGGGGGAACCGGAACGACCTCGGCCAGTGGCGGGTGGGCGGCATCCGCGGTCGAGATGGTGGCCTCGGCGAGCGGAATCGGCCAGTCGACGTTCAGGCTCGGATCGGACAGGTTCACATAGGTGTACTCCGCCAGGGCTGCCGGGCTCCAGTGTTCGTTGACGAGGTAGGAGTACACGGTCTGCGGTTCGAGAGTCTGGAAGCTGTTCGCCACTCCGCGCGGGACGAAGGCGGCCTTGTCCGGCCCGAGTTCCACCGTGACACACCGCCCGAAGCCTGCGCCCTCACGCAGGTCCACCCAGGCCGAGAACACCCGGCCGGTTGCCACAGAGACCAGCTTGTCCCACGGCTCGGCGTGGAACCCACGGGTCACGCCCCTCGGGTCGTTCCAGATGACGCTGTGCTGGACAGGGCCGAAGTCGGGCAGGCCGAGAGCCGTCATCTTCTCCCGTTGCCAGTTCTCCTTGAACCAACCGCGGTGGTCACGGTGCAGGGGCAGGCCGACCAGCATCAGGCCGGGGATGCCTGTCTCCTCCACCACGATCGCACTCATCTGGTACCGCCTCTCCGGGTGCTCGACCCGCCTGCGTCCAGCTCGCGGCCGGCACGCGCTTCTCGCGACTGCGTCGGCGCGGCCGTCCGCAGCGGCATCCCTCCGCTGGGAATCCTATGTGACCAGCGGATCGCGGCCCCGGGTGAATCCCACCGGGCTGGCGACGATTGCCAGGCAAATGTGCCGGAGTCGCTTCGCGGGCAGGAGTCGGGACACTGCCGTGCGGGGACGCCGAAGCCGGGCGAAGGCTGGCCGCCCCGTCACTCGCCCCGCACGACGGTCGTGCGAGACTACCCTCATGCGAGGCATCATCCTGGCCGGAGGTTCTGGCACCCGACTGCACCCGATCACGATGGCGACGAGCAAGCAGCTGGTCCCCGTCTACGACAAGCCGATGATCTACTACCCGCTGTCGACGCTGATCCTCGCGGGGATGCGGGAGATCCTCGTGATCACAACGCCCCACGAGCGGGCCTCGTTCCAGCGGCTGCTCGGGGACGGCGCCCAGTTCGGCATCTCGATCACCTACGCCACCCAGCCCGAACCGAAGGGGCTGGCCCAGGCGTTCACGATCGGTGCGGATTTCGTTGGCGGTGAGAAGTCGTGTCTGGTGCTCGGTGACAACATCTTCCATGGCCAGGGGCTTGGCACCCAGTTGGACCGCCTCGCCGACATCGAAGGCGCAGCAGTCTTCGGGTATTGGGTGGCCGACCCGACCGCCTACGGCGTGATCGAGGTCGATGAGGCGGGGTTGGCGGTCTCAATCGAGGAGAAGCCGACACGACCCCGGTCGCACTACGCGGTGCCGGGCCTGTACTTCTACGACGAGCAGGTGTGCGGCATTGCCGCGGGTTTGACGCCGTCCGCCCGAGGTGAGTACGAGATCACCGACGTGCACCGGGCCTACCTCCAGCAGGGCCAGCTGCAGGTGTCCATCCTGCCCCGCGGCACCGCATGGCTCGACACCGGCACGTTCGACTCGCTGAACGACGCAAGCAACTTCGTGCGCACGCTCCAGGCCCGTCAGGGCATGCAGGTCGGCTGCCCGGAGGAGGCGGCCTGGCGCCGCGGCTTCCTCACCGACGACGAACTGCTCGCCCGCGCGGAGGCGCTGGCCAAGTCCGGGTACGGCGCCTACCTGCGCCAGCTGATCGAGAGCCGCTGACCGTTCCGCCGAGTGATCCGCGGCGGCGGAACGGGAAGCCGGGAATTCATCGCACGCGCATGCGCGGGACCGCGGCGCGCGGGTTTCCGGGCTGTTACGAAGGGTTGCACGAGCTGGTGGGGCTTGGCATCCTGCCGGTGAACGGGCGATACTGGATGCCGTCGAGCGGTGCGTAAGACCCGCTGACGCGGTTGGCGAGGTGGGACGGGGGAATTCCCGCCTTGACCGAGGGGGGAGTTCGGCCATGACAGAAATCAGCGACCGTCAGGGCCTGGTGGGTTACGTCCCGGGAGCGTGGGACATGTTCCACATCGGGCACCTCAACATACTCAGGCGCGCCCGCGAGAACTGCGACTGGCTGGTGGCGGGCGTGGTGACGGACGACGCGCTGTTCCAGATGAAGGGCAAGTACCCGATCATCCCGTTCGAGGAGCGCCTCGCCATCGTGGAGGCGATCGGACTCGTCGACGAGGCCGTGGTCGACCACTCGCAGAACAAGCTCGAGGTCTGGGAGAGAGTGCACTTCGACGTCCTGTTCAAGGGCGACGACTGGCGTGGCACGGCCAAGGGGGCCAGGCTGGAGCGCGATCTGGTCGCGGTCGGCGCCCGCGTGGAGTACTTTCCGTACACCTTGCACACCTCGTCGACCGAGCTTCGGCGAGTGCTGGCTGAGTGGTGAAGCCGAGCGTACGGATCGCGGTCCTGACCTACCGCCGCGCCGAGGACATCGCCGAAGCCATTCCGCGCCTGGTGGCCGAGGCTGGGCTGGCGGTGGCCGCTGGCTGGGACGTCGATATCCTGGTTGTGGACAACGACGCCGGGGCGAGCGCGCGGGAAACGGTGGCCCGGGCTTCTGCCGACAGTCCGGTTCCCGTCCACTACGAGGTCGAGCCCGTGTCGGGGATCGCCGCCGCGAGGAATCGTGCCCTGGACGTCTCCCACGACCGCGACCTGCTGGTCTACATCGACGACGACGAGCGTCCGGTCGAGCGCTGGCTGGTCCTGCTCCTGGAGACCTATCTCACGTACTCCTCGGCCGTCGTCGGGCCGGTGATCTCCCAGTTCGACCGCGAGCCGGAGAGTTGGATCACCGCGGGCGGCTTCTTCACCCGCCGGCGCATGCCCACCGGATCGCCGGTCTTCGTTGCGGCCACGAACAACCTGCTACTCGACCTGGGTCAGGTGCGCGAGTTCGGGCTCAGGTTCGATCTCGACTTCGGCCTGAGCGGGGGTAGCGACACCCTCTTCACCCGGCAGCTCATCGCCCGGGGTGGGCGGATGGTGTGGTGCGACGAGGCGGTCGTCTACGACATCGTGCCCGCGAACCGGGCGACGCGCCGTTGGGTGCTGCTCAGAGCCCTGCGCAGCGGGACGAGCTGGAGTGCCACCTCGCTGCGTGTCGCCCGCAGTGTTCCGCAGCGGCTCTGGTGGCAGGCGAAGGACTTCGGCTCGGGGATCGCGCGGGTGGTCGGTGGCCTCGTCCGGCTGCTGGCCGGCGTGGTGACTCGCAGTGAGAGACTCCGGGCGACAGGGGCGAGAAACCTCGCCCGCGGCGCAGGACTGGCCGCAGGAGTGTTCGGCTACCGGTACCACGAGTACAAGCGGTCCTGAGGGGTTACGACACCTACCGCCGCCTCGACCGACGACTGTTCGATCCTTCAGCCCGCTGGACGTTCCTGAGCGGTTGGCTGCTTCCCCGCAGCACGCACCAGCCGGAACCAGCGAGGGGACGCCAGAAGCGTGTACACGACCATACTGAGCGCCATCACAGAGTAGATCCCGGCGAACAGCCAGGGCACTCCGAGGAAGAAGAA
The DNA here is from genome assembly GCA_002843035.1 of Actinobacteria bacterium HGW-Actinobacteria-5. Classification (GTDB taxonomy): domain Bacteria; phylum Actinomycetota; class Actinomycetes; order Propionibacteriales; family Propionibacteriaceae; genus Propionicimonas. The sequence goes on from PHEV01000125.1 coordinate 7,380, forward strand.
GGCCACGCACAGGAAGCCGTAGTCGAGAGGGATTCGCAGGATCGTGACCAGAGTCGCCGCCTGGGTCCCGAAACGCTCGGCGCGGTACGGCTCGCCCGGTGCCGTGCGGGCATGCCGTTCGCGCAGCACCAGATCGGTCATGATCATGCCGAAGAAGTTCACGTTCTGCGCGATGGCGAACGCGATCGGCATCAGCAGGAACCACTCGGGCGCGAGACCGCTGCGGAAGGCGGCGATCAGCACCGCCATGTGGATGCTGGAGATCTTCACGGAGTCGACCACATGGTCGAGCCATTCGCCGTCCAGGCTGCCGCCCCCGCGGAGACGCGCGAGCTGGCCGTCCGCCGAGTCCAGCGCGTAGCCGAGTACGAGGAGAATCCCGGCAGCGACCCCGGGCAGCCATCCGGGTCCGGTCACGGCGATCGTGATGATGCCGGCGAAGGTGAACAGTGCGCTGACGGCCGTGACGGCGTTGGGAGTCAGGCCGACCTGGTGAGCGAACGCCGCGAAGACGCGGCCGAGTGGACGGTTCACCAGCTTCGAGTACAGCGGCGCTGCGACCGAGGACTTCTGCGCGAGCCGCAGCCTTCGGTAGGATTCGCGGAAGTGCGGCTCACTTGTCATCGGTGGGCATCCTCCGGACATCTCGGCGGGCAGGAAACTGACATGCTACTGCCCCGGGAATCAGATCCCGGGGCAGTATCACGCGGTCCGGTCAGGACACCTTGATCAACGGGATCACCGCGGAGCCGTCCTCGAAGCGGTTCCCGCTCTGGGTAAGGCTCACGGCCGGGTAGGCGGTGAACGGGCAGGACGACACCGAACGGTTCGGGCCGAAGGTGTTGTTGGTCACCCTCGCCGTTTCGCTGTTTCCGTTCTTGACCTGCAGCTTCACCGTGCACCAACCGCCGTCGAGGTAGTTGTCGCTCGCGGTGAGCGTGACCTCACCCTGCTCGGCACCACCGAGGATCGCGAAGTTGGTCGCCCCGCGGATGGTGTTGCCCGTGATCTTGATGTTCTTGCCGGTCAGGATCTGGATGTTGTCGTTGTGGGTCGGGCTGCCGCCCTGGGCCGGGTCGCTCGAGTAGTAGACGGTGTTCTCAAGCAGGGAGTCTTCGACCGTGACGTTGTCTCCCTGGATCTTCACCGAGTCGACGTTGCCCACCACGTGGACCCGCCGAGCCGTGTAGTCCCAACCCTTGATCCCGTCGAAGTACACCGAGGGGTACTCCGCGACCACGTCGACATCCTCGATCAGGAGATTGTCATAGCCGTAGTCGGTGATCAGGCCGACCTGGTAGCCCTTCTGCTTGCCGCCGCGCACGATGCAGTTGCGGATCACCACGTTCTTGGCCTTCACCGTGACGAACCCGTGGATGTCCAGATCCTGCAGGACGGTGCCGTCGGTGGTCACGGTGATGTCGCCATCATGGCGGGTGAGCGAACTGCCGGCGACGACGCCGGTGGTCGCAGCGGTCGGGAAGCCCGTGGAACCCGTCGTCGGGGTGGGTGTGGGTGTCGGCGTCGGCTGGGGCGTCTCCGAAGCGGAGTTGCTGGGGGTCTGCGAGCTGTACGAGGCCCCAACCTTCGTCTTCTTCGCCTTGGCGACGCTGTAGCTCTTGACCTTGACGGACGTGTACTTCACTGCCGTGGCACTCCCGGCGTCGCTGCCCAGGTAGGCCCACAGGTAGGCCTTGCCCGACCGGACGATCCGCTCCGAGCTGTAGTCGGTGTAGCCGAGTTGCCAGCCCGAGATCTTCGTGCTGGTCGTCCATGCCTTCACGTAGATGCGCACCGGGTTCGAACCGACCGCGGCCGCCTTCACGTAGACCTTCGCACCGGCCTTCACTGTCAGGCCGGTGCTGACGGAAGCAAGGGCCGTCTCGCTGGAGTCGGCCACGCGCGAGATGCTCACCGAAACCGAGCCGTCGTTCACACTGGCCTTGGCCCGGTAGCCGGACCTGACGCCGTCGTTGCGGAGCTGGATACCGAAGTAGGCCGGCGACTCGGCCGGCGCGTAGAACGTGGCCTGCGCGATGGAACTCGTGCGGGTCGTATTGGTTGCCTTGGCGCCCGTCGAGCTTCCGGGGGCAACGCTGAGGGTCTTTGTGGTGGCGTGGGCCAGTTGGGGCGCAACACCGACTGTCAGGGCCGCGGTCAGGACCACGGCCAGCGACGCCATCAACCGCGTGCGCGGGGAGCGTCGACGAATTCGTGCTTGAGTCATTTCCGGGGGGGAACCTCTCGCTGTGTTCTCGGGTCAGGCCGTCTCCAGCCTGTTAGCCACCCCCCGAATAGCTGAGAAGATTCTAAGGACTACGGGGGGATTCTGGCAAGTTTTCGAACTTCTCTCAGGATCGGCGACGTTCGGGCGGGCGCCGCCCCCCGCGCGCACGCGTCCGGATTGGGGCCTCCTGTAGGATCTGCAGCGCGAAGCGAGCCGGGGGGGACGCAGCCGGCGGGTTCGATGGGAGAGTCCATGTCAAGCGATCAGCCCAATGCTGCGCGCCCGAGTCCCGCGCGGCGTTGGGTGATCGTCGCCGCCGTGGTGGTCGCGCTGGTGGCGGGTGGATTCATCATCTACCTCAACAGCGTTGGCCCCGGCGGGCCCCGGGCCGCCCCGGGGGCCGGATCGACACCGTCCCTGCAGGCGACCGCGACCGGTGCCACGCCGGTACCGTCCCCGTCGCTGCCCAGCGCGACGGCCTCCGGAACGCCGACTGTGGAGACGGCCAGGCCCAAGCCGTCGGTCACCGCGAGCATCGACCAGCCCGCGGACATCGTGACCGGGGTCTCTGCACGGGTGACGAAGATCGAGGCGGTCAGTGGCGTGGCCAACGGGCCTGGAGAGATCGCCGGCCCGGCGCTGCGGGTCACGGTCGAGGTGACGAACTCCGCCGAGGCGCCGTTCGACCTTTCGGCGGCGATCGTCAACCTCTACTACGGAAAGGCCCGGACGCCGGCCAGCATGCTCAGCGGCCCCGGCGTACGCAGCTTCCCCGCCTCGGTGAGCCCGGGCGCCAGCGCGACCGGTAGCTTCGTGTTCAACGTCCCCAAGGCCGGGCGCGGCACCATCCAGGTCGAGTTCCGTGGATCGCCTGACGCTTCCGTCGCGATTTTCGAGGGTGCCGCATGACCAAGGATCAGCTCGCCTCGGCTCAGAGCGACGACGACAACAGCCCCGACCGCAGCCTGGCGGCATTCCGGGCCCAGATCTCCGGTCTGCTCCGGGTATGGCCGGTGCTCCTGATCTGCACCCTGCTCGGGCTCGCCGGTGCGCTGGTGGTCAACCAGGTCACCCGGCCCGAGTACCAGGCGGACCTCACCTTCTTCGTGGCGACCTCCGGCACCAACGCCACCACGGCTCTCCAGGCCGACGAGTTCGCGCAGCGCCGGATCAACTCGTACGTCGGTGTGATCAGCTCCGAGCTGTTCGCCAAGACGATCATCGCCGACACCGGGATCTCCCTCGCGCCGGCGGACGTCACCGCGATGATCACTGCAACCGTCGACCCCGACACCGTCCTCATGGACGTGACCGTGACCGACGTCGATCCGGACCGGGCCGAGCGCGTGGCCGCGTCCGTCGCGCGCAACCTCGATACTGTGATCGGGGAGGTCGACAATCGGGAGAACAAGTCCCAGGTCGAGCTTCGGGTGATCTCCGGCCCGACCCTGAACCCGGAGCCGGTGAGCCCGCGCAAGACGCTCAACCTCGCACTCGGAGGCGCACTCGGCCTCGCCCTCGGGATCGCGCTCGCGCTCGCCATCCAGCAGTTCGACACCTCGTTCCGGAACCGGGACCGGCTCGCCGCCGTCGTCGGAGCGCCGACCCTGGCCATGCTCAGCGCCGATCCCGCCGCGCGTAATGACCCCGTCCTCAGCGCCCAGGACAACAAGACGAGACGGGCGGAGGGGTACCGCCAGCTGCGGACCAGTCTGCGGTTCGTGAACGCCACCAACCCCGTGCAGGTGCTGGTGGTCACCTCATCGGTCGAGGGCGAGGGCAAGACGACGACCGCCATCAACCTCGCCCAGACCTTCAGCAAGGCGTCGGTGAAGACGCTGCTCGTGGACGCCGACCTCCGCAGGCCGAAGCTGGAACACCACCTCGACCTGGAGAGCTCCGCCGGCCTGACCACCGTGCTGCTGGGCGACGCCACCTGGTCGGAGGTCGTGCAGGACTGGGGACCGGACCACCTCACCGTGCTGGCCAGCGGCCCGATTCCGCCGAACCCGAGCGAGCTGCTCAGCTCGGAGGCGATGAGCCAGTTCATGGAGGAGGTCCGCAAGGAGTTCGAGGTGGTGATCATCGACACCCCGCCGCTGCTGCCGGTCACGGACGGCGTCGTGACCGCAGTGGTCGCCGACGGCGTCCTGCTGGTCGTGCGCTACGGGACCACCAAGCAGGAGCAGGTGCTCGGGTCGGTGCAGTCGCTGAGCTC
>PHEV01000287.1 GCA_002843035.1 Actinobacteria bacterium HGW-Actinobacteria-5
ACCCCGTACGGCTTCCTGCGTGGCTCTGCGGCGGTGATGGCCGCAGACGTAGCGTCGTTGCCGTCCACGGGCATCCACCCCGTGGTGTGCGGGGACGCGCACCTGGGCAACTTCGGGTTCTACCGCTCGCCGGAGGGCACGCAGGTGATCGACCTGAACGACTTCGACGAGGCGCACCCGGGGGCCTGGGAGTGGGACGTGCGCCGGCTGGTCGCGAGCGTGTGGGTGGCCGGGCGTGAGAACGGCTACAGCGAGCAGGCGTGCGAGGCGTCCGCGCGGTCCTGCGTCCGCGAGTATGCGGCCGAAGTCGGCGCGCTGGCCACGCAGCGGCTGCTGCGCCGCTCGTTCAACCGGCTCGACGTCTCGCACCTGAAGAGCAGCGTGCGGGATGAGAGCCTGCGCAAGGAGATCCGCAGGGCGGTGAAGAGCGCCCGCAGGCGGACCAACGACCGGGTGCTGCCCAAGCTCACCGCGGAGGTGGACGGGCGTCGCCGGATCATCGCCGAGCCGCCGATCACCACGTCGCTCGAGTCCGCCGAGGCCGACGCGGTCGCCGCGGGGCTCGATGACTACCTGCCCTCACTGGGGCCGCACTGGCGGCGGGTGGTGGGCGGCTACACCGTCGAGGACATCGCCCACCGGGTGGTCGGAGTGGGCTCGGTGGGGCTGCGCGCGTACGTGGTGCTGCTGGTCGGGTCGAGCGCGGACGACGTGCTGTTCCTGCAGCTCAAGCAGGCGCGGCGCTCGGTGCTGGCGCGGTTCGTGCACGGCGACGAGGCGTGGCACCACCACCAGGGACAGCGGGTGGTCGAGTACCAGCAAGCCCTGCAAACGGTGAGCGACCCGCTGCTGGGCTGGACGACGATCGAGGGGCGCGAGTACTACGTCCGCCAGTTCCGGAACATGAAGGGGACGGTGCCCCTGAACGCGATCCACGAGCGGGCGCTGAGCGACTACGCGGGGATCGTCGGACGGCTGCTGGCGAAGGGCCATGCGCGCACGTCCGGGGCGTCCATGATCGCCGGATACCTCGGCGATGGTGAGGCAGCCGGCGAGGCGTTCGCCCGCTTCGCCCGCCGCTACGCCGACCAGACCGAGGCCGACTGGTCAGCTCTGGTCGCCGCCGCGAAGTCCGGCAAGCTCCCGCTCGCCGACGACGCCCACATGGGCTCCGCCTTCCGTCCCGGCTGACCCGTAGACCTTGTGGG
>PHEV01000126.1 GCA_002843035.1 Actinobacteria bacterium HGW-Actinobacteria-5
TTCGGCGGCTACCAGTTGCGGCACCAGCGCGCCGGCGCGACCGAGTACAAGCGGGTCGTGATGGCTGCATTCACCACCGCTGGCGCGGTTGGCATCACCAGCTACCTGCTCAAGGCTGAGTTCCCGCGGGGTCTCTACATCGTGTTGTTCACCGCCGGCACCGTCGGCTTGATCACGGCCCGGTTCGCCCGCCGCCAGGTGATGCACGCCATCCACCGGCAGGGTGCCCTGCTCACTCCGGTGATGGTGGCCGGCGACAGCGGGCACGTCGACGCCATCGCGAACGTGCTGCGCCGGGAGACCTGGCTCGGCTACCGCGTGGTCGGTGCCGTGACCAGTGATCGTGCCGACCAGACCCCGGCCGGGTTGCCGGTGCTGGGGACCACGTCCGACACCGTCGATGTGATCTCGCAGCACGGCATTGCGACGGTGATCTTCGCCGAGGGCGCCTTCGCCAGCCCGGCCGACTTCCGGCGGATGGCGTGGGAACTCGAGGAGCACGAGGTCCAGATGATCGTCGTGCCCGCGCTGACCGACATCAGCGCGCAGCGGCTCGATGTCCGGCCGGTGGCGGGCCTGCCGCTGGTCGACGTGGACCGCCCGCAGGCGATCGAGGCCGCCCGCTGGATCAAGCGCACCGGGGACGTGATCGGTTCCGCGTTCCTGCTGTTGCTGATCGCCCCGGTGATGGGGCTGGTCGCCCTCGCCATCAAGCTCGAGGACGGTGGGCCGGTGATGTTCCGCCAGACCCGTGTCGGGCTGAAGGGGCAGACCTTCGAATGCCTCAAGTTCCGCAGCATGTGCATCGACGCCGAAGCTCGTCTGGCCGCCCTGATGGCCAAGAACGAGGGCGCCGGCCCGCTGTTCAAGATGACGCACGACCCGCGGATCACGCGGGTGGGCCGGTTCATCCGCCGGTTCTCACTCGACGAGCTCCCGCAACTATGGAACGCCCTCCGCGGCGACATGAGCCTGGTAGGACCCCGCCCGGCACTGCCCACGGAGGTAGCTCAGTATGACTCAGACACCCGACGCCGGCTCGACGTGCGTCCAGGGCTGACGGGCCTGTGGCAGGTCTCAGGACGGTCCAACCTCTCCTGGGACGACACGGTTCGGCTCGACCTGTACTACGTCGACAACTGGTCGATGGTGCAGGATCTGATGATCCTCGCCAAGACCGCCAGGGCCGTCGTCGGCTCCTCCGGAGCCTACTGAGCACCCAGTGGCGCCGGCGCGAATCCCCCCCGGCGCCACTGGGCCATCACGTCCGAGCCACCACCGATCAGGGGCGACCCATTCCGCGGTACGTCCAGCCGGCCGCACGCCAGCGGTCGGCGTCGAGGCAGTTCCTGCCGTCGATGATCAGCGGAGTCTTCACCAGTTGCGCCGCCCAGACGGGATCCAGGTCGCGGAATTGGGCCCACTCGGTCACGAGCACGACCGCGTGGGCTCCGCCCAGCGCGGTCTCCACGTCCTCGGTGTAGGCGAGCTGGGGGTGCTTGCGCATCGAGTTCGGGACCGCCTTGGGGTCCATCGCGACCACGTCCGCGCCCCGACCCTTGAGCTGGACGGCGACATCCAGCGCGGGTGAGTCGCGGATGTCGTCGGAGTCGGGCTTGAACGACAGGCCCAGCACGGCAACCTTCTTCTGGTACGCCTGACCGCCGAGTACGTCGACGACGGTGTCCACAACGTGCTGCCGCCGGCGCAGGTTGATCGCGTCGATCTCCTTCAGGAAGGAGACCGACTCACCGCGTCCCAGTTCCTCCGCGCGAGCAGTGAACGCGCGAATGTCCTTGGGCAGGCAGCCACCGCCGAAGCCGACGCCGGCGTTGAGGAACTTGCGGCCGATCCGGGCGTCGTAGCCGATGGCATCGGCGAGCTGGGTGACGTCTGCGCCGACCACCTCCGAGATCTCGGCCATGGCGTTGATGAAGCTGATCTTGGTGGCGAGGAACGCGTTGGCCGCCACCTTCACAAGTTCGGCGGTCTCGTAGTTGGTGACCACCAACGGCGTACCCCTGGCGATCGCCACCGCGTACACCTCGTCCAGCAGTTGCCTCGAGACGAGGGCCTCGGCCTCATCCCGCGGCAGGCCGTAGACGATCCGGTCGGGATGGATCGTGTCCTCGACAGCGAAACCCTCCCGCAGGAACTCGGGGTTCCAGGCCAGCATCGCGCCGGGACACCCCTCGGCGATCCGCTCGGCCAGTCCGGCCGCGGTTCCGACCGGAACCGTCGACTTGCCGACGACGAGGTCGCCGGGCTGGAGGTGAGGGATCAGGGCGTCCACCGCGGCGTGCACAGCACTCAGGTCGGCGGCATTGCCGTTGGCCCGCTGCGGCGTGCCCACGGCCAGGAAGTGGACCCTTGAGCCCGCGGCCTGGGCGATGTCGGTGCTGAACCGCAGGCCGCCCTTGGCGCCGGCGGAGGCAAGGATCTCCGGCAACTGCGGCTCGTAGAACGGTGCGCGGTGCGCCGCCAGTTCGCTGATCCGGTGGCTGTCGACGTCGACCCCGACGACCTCGTGGCCGACCTCAGCCATGGCTGCCGCGTGCACGGCACCCAGGTACCCACATCCGATGACAGACAGTTTCACGTGCGTCCCCCCGGTGCCGTTCTCCGCGATATCGGCGAAGGCAGACTCTACCGGAACGGCCTCGAACCGCGCCCACTCAGGGGCGGACCAGCTGCACGTCGAGCACCAGGTCCTGCTTCAGGGGCGTGTGGACGGTGAGGGTTCCGCCGCCGTTCGTGACCGGAACGGCGGCTCCACTCACCCGGTAGGTCGCCTGCGAGCCGCTCACCGTCCACCCCTCCGGAACCCGGACGGAGATGGTGGCCTCGGTGTCGACGAGGTCCGCCTGCTTGGCGACCAGCAACCGGTAGTGCCAGGTCCCGGCATCGCCCTGACGCACCGCGTCCGGCACCGTTGCGGTGATCGTGACACTCGTCGACTTCCCGCTGTCCAGACGGAAGTAATGGGCGAAGGTGGGCAGGCCGGTCGCGTCGTCGAGCGTGTCGATCCCCGTGTCGCCCCGCAGCGTCGTGCCACTGATCCGGTTCACTCGCACCAGGTCGTAGAAGCGGTCCTGGAGTGAGCCGAGCGGGTTGTCCGCACTCTTCTTGTAGTGCAGGACGAGCGTTGTGTCGGCGCTGCCGTCTGCGTCCAGCCCCACGGTGTATTCGAGTGCCTTCGTCACCCCGAGGTTCGACTTCGCGGGGCGTCGCATCACGGCGTTGGCCACCGCCACCAGATCGGTGGTGTCACCGGACGGGGCGATCGCGCCGGACCAACCCGCGGCGACCATCGCCGACTGGGCGGAGGAGTCGGTCAGGTAGATCTGCACGTGCTTCTCGTTCGCCGAGGTCGCGAGTGCCTGCATGACCGGGACGAACTCGTCGCTGGAGAGCCCGATCAGGCGCTCCATCACAGCCTCAGCCAGGGACACGACCGCGTCCTTCTTGCCCGCGTCGCCCTGCCCGCCGCTGTAGGTGACCTCCACGGCGTAGCTGAGCCGCTCGAACACGTTGCCGGCAGTCAGTTGGCCGCTCACCTCCGGCACTGTGATCGGGCCGAAGACCTCGAGCAGACTGCGGATCGTGGGCAGGTCGATCGCGATCACGCCGTCGATCGCCGGCTGCCGGGGCAGGATCGTCCCCCACAGCTCGGTCATCGTCTTCCCCGTGGTCGGGAAGTCGAGCCACCAGTTGGCAAGGTGGAAGTACACCCGCCGGGTGCGCATGCCTTCGGGCACCGGCATGTCGCTCCGGGCGCCGGGCAGCGCGTACACGTCCTCGAAGCGCTCCAGCTGGAATCCCGAGGGGCCGATGGTGAGCAGGCCGTAGGTGCCCAGGAACCCTCCGGACGGCCGGAGCTGGGCGTTGTTCTGGGCGAGCACCAGGAATCGGTGATCCGCGGAGAAGACGTAGCGCTCGAGGTCGAGGAGTGCCTGGCTGCGACCCATCACCAGGTCCAGCGGCCGGAGCAGGTTCTGGAGTTCGCTCACCGCGTCCGCGAGTTGCGGGACCAGGCCGTCGGTGGTCAGCCCGGCCGCCTGATCGTGGATCGAGACCATCGAGACCAGGGCGGCGTCCAGGTGCGGCCGGGCCGTCACGATCAGCTGCCCGAGTCGATCGGCTCCCGAAACCGAGCCGGCCTGGACGAGCAGTTCGGCCACGTGCGCGCCGGCGGAGGAACCCTCCGCGCCGATCGAGGCCAGTTGGTCCGCTGCGGTCACCTGCCGCCCCAGCCAGGGGACGTCACGCAGCCAGGCCGGACCGAGCAGTTGGCGCGCCCTGCCGAACTCGTCACCGGCCCGCTGGAACGACGCGAGCGCTGCCGCTGCATCCGCCTTCTCCAGGCTCTTCACCGCGGCGGACGCGTCGGACTTGCCGGCCTTCGCCAGGGCTTCGAACTGCTTCACCTGGCTGTAGCCCCACCAGCCGAGCGCGACGAGGGCGACCGCCACGACGGCCGCGGCGATCCACACCCCCCTGCGCTTCACGCCGACCACGATATCCGGCGTGACCAATCCGCTGCCCGGGCGAGGTCTCGCGCCGTTCGCGCGGCGGCCTGCCCCTGCGATGGTTCGGTAGCGTTGCTCCATGCCCCGAATCGCACCGTTCCCGGCCATCCGGTACGCCCCCGGAACAGACCTCCAGCAAGTCATCGCCCCGCCCTACGACGTGCTGTCCGGCGCGGACGTGGCCGAGTTGGGCGCCCGGGACCGGCACAACATCGTGCACGTCGACGTCCCCACCGGGGGCGATGACCGCTACGACGTGGCCGCCCGCACGCTCGCGGAGTGGCTGGACGCCGGGGTGCTGGTGCGCGACGACGCTCCCACCCTGACCATCTACCGGATGTCGTTCGCCGACGCCACCGGAGCCGACCGCACCATCGTCGGCGTCCTGGCCGGCCTTGAGGTGGTCGACCCCGACGCCGGCGGTGTGCTGCCGCACGAGCGCACCACCCCGAAGGCGGTCACGGACCGGCTCGACCTGACCCGGGCCACCGCGACGAACCTCTCCCCGGTGTGGGGCCTCTCCCTGGCGTCCGGTCTCACCGCGGCCCTCGCCGAGCCCGGCGAGCCGGTCGGGGAGATGGTCGCCGACGGCGTCGTCCACACCGTCGAGCGGCTCAGCGACCCGGAGCGGATCGCGGCCATCATCGCCATTCTCGCCAGCGACGACGTGCTGATCGCCGACGGCCACCATCGCTACTCGATCTCACGCACCTACCGCGACGAGGTGCGGGCGGCGACCGGGCGGGACGACACCGCTGCCGAGTTCACCCTCACCTTCGTCAACGAACTCGTCGCCGACCAGCTCAGCATCGAGGCGATCCACCGGATCTACACCGGCACCACCGTCGCGCAACTGCGCACCGAACTGTCCGGCTACTTCGACCTCGAGCCGGCCCCGCGGCCCACCCCCGCGATGCTGGCGCGGATGGTCGAACTCGGCCGCCTGGTGCTGCTCTCCCCCGACGGCACCGCCGAGTGGCTGGTGCCGAAGGCGGGGGCGTTCGACGGCGTCCGGGACCTCGACGGCGCCTACCTGGAGCACGCACTCGCCGACTCGAGCGCCGAGGTCGGCTACCAGCACGGGCTCGAGGAGATGTTGGCCCTGGTCGGCTCCGGCGACGTCGCCGCAGGCATCCTGATCCGGCCGACCTCGCTCGTCGAGATCCAGCGCACCGCCCGCGAGGGCCTGCTGATGCCGCCGAAATCCACCTTCTTCACCCCCAAGCTGCGCACCGGCCTGGTGATCCGCCCCACCGCTCCCCTGCCCTGATCCCCGTGGGGCGTCACCCGTTCGAGGTCGTGAGTTCGCACTGTCCCGGCGCTAGCCTTGAGAGATGCCCGAGAACGCATTCCCCGGTGTCGAGGTCCACTTCACCGGCGGTGAGTACGCCGCCCTCGACGTGGGCGCCCAGGCCATCGCCTGGACACCTCCCGAACAGAACGCGGTGCTCTGGCTGAGCCCGCTGGCGACCTTCGAGCCCGGCGCAGCCCTGCGGGGCGGCGTGCCGGTGGTCTTCCCGTGGTTCGGCGCCGGTCCGTCCGGTGACCGCACGCCGTCGCACGGGTTCGCGCGCACCGCGGCGTGGCGCCGCGAGGCGGTGCTGAACGAGCTCGCCACGTCCGGACGTCTGGTGGTGCGGTACAGCCTGAACGAGGCCGGGCTGGACAGCGCTCCGTTCACGGCGGAGCTCACCCTGTCCTTCGCACCCGGCCAGTTCGAGGTGTCGCTGCGCGTGGTGAACACCGGGCCGGAGGTTTTCCGCTACGAGGAGGCCCTGCACACCTACTTCGCGGTGAGCGGCATCGACGCGGTGAGGGTGGACGGCCTGGCCGGTTGCGCCTACCTCGACAAGGCCGCCGGCGGCGGGGCCGACGAGATCGTCCAGGCAGGGTCGGTGAGATTCACCGGCGAGGTGGACCGCGTCTACCGACACGGCGGGGACGCCGTGATCGTCGATCCGGGCTGGAGCCGCGAGATCGTGGTCGGCAAGCAGGGATCGGCGAACACTGTGGTCTGGAACCCCGGCCCGGTGAAGGGCCCGGCCCTCGCCGACGTGGGCCTCCACTGGACCGACTTCGTGTGCGTGGAGGCCGGCAACGTCCGGGACGCGGCGATCGAGCTGGCACCGGGTGAAGAGCACATCCTGACCCAGACGATCCGCCTGCGCTGAACCTGCCCGCCACCACGCGAGTGGCGACGTCCGGGCGGCAGAATCGGTAGCCTGATTCTGATCAACCCAGCGTCGAGGAGAAGTCATGGCATCCCGCATCGAGAACGAATCGTTCCGGCACAAGGTCACCACCGCGGAGGACGCGGCGAAGCTGATCCGGCACGGCATGAACGTCGGATTCTCCGGGTTCACCGGTTCGGGCTACCCCAAGGAGGTGCCCGGCGCCCTCGCGGCCCAGATCAAGGAGGCGCACGAGCGCGGCGAGGAGTTCATGATCGGGGTCTGGACCGGCGCGTCCACCGCCCCCGAGCTGGACGGCGCGCTCGCCGAAGTGGACGGCATCTCTTTCCGCACCCCGTACCAGTCCGACCCGATCATGCGGAACAAGATCAACGCCGGAATTTCCGAGTACGCCGACATCCACCTGTCCCACCTGGCCCCGATGGTGTGGGAGGGCTTCCTCGGCAAGCTCGACATGGCCGTGATCGAGGTCACCGCGATCGCGGAGGACGGCGAGCTGGTCCCGTCCTCCTCCGTGGGCAACAACAAGACCTACCTGCAGGAGGCCGAGCAGATCATCCTCGAGGTGAACAGCTGGCAGAGCCGCGACCTCGAGGGCATGCACGACATCTACTACCGCGCCGCCCTCCCCCCGAACCGGCTGCCGGTGCCGCTGACCCATCCCGGTGACCGGATCGGCCAGCGCAACTTCCGGGTCGACCCGAACAAGGTCGTCGCCATCGTTGAAACCGACGGGCCCGACCGGAACACCCCGTTCAAGCCGCTGGACGACGATTCCCGCGCGATCGCCGGAAACCTGCTCGACTTCCTCGCCAACGAGGTGCGCCAGCACCGGCTGCCGAAGAACCTGCTGCCGCTGCAGTCGGGCGTGGGCAACATCGCCAACGCGGTGCTCGCCGGCCTGCTGGACGGACCCTTCGACTACCTGACCTCCTACACCGAGGTGATCCAGGACGGCATGGTCGACCTGATCGACTCCGGCAAGATGACGGTGGCCTCGGCGACGGCGTTCTCGCTGAGCCCGGAGTACGCGCACAAGATGAACGACAACGCCAAGACCTACCGAAGCAAGATCATTCTCCGGCCGCAGGAGATCTCCAATCACCCCGAACCTATCCGGCGGCTCGGCGTGATCGCCTGCAACGGCATGATCGAGGCCGACATCTACGGCAACGTGAACTCCACCCACATCATGGGCTCGAAGATGCAGAACGGCATCGGCGGCTCCGGCGACTTCACCCGCAACGCCTACATCTCGGCGTTCGTCACTCCGTCCACGGCGAAGGGCGGGGCGATCTCGGCGCTGGTCCCGATGGTGTCGCACCACGACCACACCGAGCACGACGTGCAGGTGATCATCACCGAGCAGGGCCTGGCCGACCTGCGCGGCCTCTCGCCCAAGCAGCGGGCCAAGGTGATCATCCAGAACTGTGCGCACCCCGACTACAAGGACATGCTGCAGGAGTACTACGACCACGCCCTCACCGTGGCCAACGGCCTGCACACCCCGCACGACCTGCGCCAGGCGCACGACTGGCACATCCGGTTCCTCGAGACGGGCACGATGAAGCCCTGACCGACCCCTCTGCGCCAGACGGCCGCCGTCCCACCCGGGGCGACGGCCGTCTGGCGTTCGTTCCACCCAGGTCGGGTCCCCAGCCGTGGATCTGCACCCGGGCGCGCCGAACCGGGCCGTGCGATGTCCCCGGACTGTGGTCGGCCGCAGTACGGCAGTCCCCGCCCCGGGTCAGCCGAGGAGCAGCTCCTCCAACTCGGCGACGGTGTCGACGATGTGGTCGGGAGCTGCCGCCTCGAGCGCTTCCCGCGGCGCCGCACCCCAGCTCACGGCGACAGCGGTCATGCCGGCAGCCTTCGCCGCCTGCACGTCGACCACGGCGTCGCCCACGTAGGCAGCCACTGCTGCGCTCCCGCCCAGCCGCTCCAGCGCGACCAGCAACGGCTCCGGCCTGGGCTTGTGCAGGTCGGTGTCCTCCATCGCGACCGTCACCGGCAGCCGTCCCTCCAGGCCGGCGTAGCGCAGTGTGTTCTCGGCCGACACCCGCCGCTTGGACGTCGCCACGCCGGTCACCACTCCTGCCGCGGTGAGCGCGTCCAGCAACTCCGGCGTCCCCGGGAACTCCTCCAGCAACTCGGGGAGGTGTGCGGCGTTCCAGGTCACGTAGCTGTCGATCAGTTCCTGCGCCCGGGACGGGCGCCGGGCGTGGAAGGTCGCATAGAGGGTCTGCCCGATCCAGCTCCGGGCCTCCTCGGGCGAGGTGCGTTCACCCAAGACGTCCCACATCGCATGCTCGTAGGAAGCGATAATGAGCGGGATGGTGTTGACCACGGTCCCGTCCAGATCGAAGACGACGAAGGGCCACCGCGGTTCGGACACGTCCGTGAGGATACGGCCCCACGACAGGGAGGAATGCAGGTGACCATCCAGGCGCAGCGGCCACGCGGCCGTCGCCCCGGCCGGACTGACACCAAGGCGTCGATCCAGGCCGCCGCACTCACCCTGTTCTCCGAACTCGGGTATGAGAAGGTTTCGCTCCGCGCGATCGCCCGCGCCGCCGATGTCGACCCGGCCCTGATCCACCACTACTTCGACAACAAGGCCGATCTGTTCTCCCGTTCGGTACTCGACCTGCCGCTGGACGCGGACGCGATCGTCCGCGAGATCCTGGACGGGCCGACCGACCGCATCGGTGAGCGCACAGTCAGTGCCTTCCTGGACGCCTGGGACCGCCCGGGAGCGGGCGACCGGTTCAACGCGATGCTGCGAGCCGCGGTGACCGACCCGCACGCGCGGCGTCCGCTGAGCGAGTTCATGACCAAGGAAGTGCTGATCAAGGTGGCCGAGTCGCTCGGGCACCCCAACGCCCGCCTGCGCGCCCAACTCGCTGTGGCCCAGCTCCTCGGCCTGGCGCTGTGCCGGGACATCTTCGAACTACCCGGGCTGGTGAAGGCCCGGAACCCGGTGCTGGTGAGGTCGTTGGGCCGCGCGATGCAGGCGCTTCTCGTCGATCAGTGGTGACGTAGGCTGGGCCTCCCGAGGAGGAGGTGTGATGGCAG
>PHEV01000127.1 GCA_002843035.1 Actinobacteria bacterium HGW-Actinobacteria-5
ACCTCGGTGTAGGTCCGGTCCAGGTACGCGTTCGCCACCAACCCCGGACCCCCATGCCCCGGCCCCGCGATGTAGATCGCGTTCAGGTCCCGCTCCACGATCGCCCGGTTGAAATGGGCATACAGGAAGTTCAGACCCGGCGTCGTGCCCCAGTGTCCGAGAAGGCGACGCTTCACGTCGTCACGATCCAGCGGACGGCGCAACAGCGGATTGTCCAGCAGATAGATCTGGCCCACCGACAAGTAGTTCGCCGCCCGCCACCAGCCTTCGATGAGTTCCGCGGTCTCAGCACTGATCAATTCCGGGGCTTCCTGCGGTCGGCTGCGCCAGGCGGGCGTACGGGTGTTGCGCGTGGACATTTCGCTCCTGTCACGGCGGGTTGACGATCACCATCATTCTTGCCCACCGGACGGGTATCAGCACCGCCCGGGCATGACTCAGACGCGGCGAAGCGATGAATTCTCTCCCGTCCGGAATAGACGGGATGATCCGCGGTGTTCAGAACTGCTGAGGCAGAGACTGCCACCCGGTCAATGGGCGAGACAGGGGGTTGGGCGTGGATCGAGGTCAGCGCGCAGTCGTGATTGTCGGGCTGCTGGCCGAGGCCGCAGAGGCGCTGGAGGCCGACGCGGACGTCGAGCAAGTGATCTGTCGCTACCTCGCGCGAGGGCTCGAAGCGGACGTCGCAGTCTGCTTCATCCCGGGCCCGACCGCGGGGGAGAAGGTGCTGACCTGCCACCCGGATCGCGATGCCGCGGCCGAACTGGTGGGCATGCTCAACCGGCTCGAGGCAGGAGTCGGCGGCCAGACTCCTGTCCGGATCGAACACGGCCTGCTCGGCGACGTGCTGGTCGTGGCACCGGCAGGGCTCGAGCCCGATCAGGACGAGGATCGCAGGGGCCTGGCTTTCGCCAAGCGGGAGGGCTTCGGCGACCACCAGTTGCTCCTGCTGCACGAGGCGGTGCCGCCGCTGGTGGCACTGCTGCCGCATGCCGTGCTGGCGACGCAGCGGCGCGCGCGTGCCCGCGCCGGGGAGGACGCGGCGCGCGAGTACGGGCTCACCACCCGTGAGCTGGAGGTGCTCGAACTCCTCGCCCAGGGGCTGCTGGCGACGTCCATCGCGTCCCGGCTGTCGTTGTCGCCGCGCACCGTGCACAAGCACCTGGGCAACATCTACGACAAGCTCGGCGTGCACGACCGCCTGGTCGCGGTCAGCCTGGCCCGGGGACGAGGTCTGGTCGCGGCCTGACCGCCTCCTGCCGGGTGGGGGCGAGGTGCGGATCGTTGTGGTCGTCCCCGCGGGTGGGGGAGCGGCTACGGCTGCTCGGCGAGGGTGATTGTGGCCTGGTGGCCGGCGCCGTCCCGGGAGTACTCCACCGGGATCGCCTCGCCGACTCCCGCGCTGACCAGCAGCCAGGCGAGCGAGACAGCGGTGGCCGCCTGGCCGTTGATGCTGGTGATCACGTCGCCGGCCTGGAGCCCCGCCGCGGCCGCGGGGCCGCCGGGGGTGACGTCCTGGACGAACAGTCCCGCGTTCGTGCCGAACCGGTCGGCGGTGTCCTGGCTGATCTCTGCGGTCTGGGCGCCGATCCACGGGTGGGTGGCCCGCCCATTCGCCAGCAACTCGTCCACGATCCGCTGTGCCGTGCTCGCCGGCACCGCGAAGCCGATGCCCACGCTGCCGCCACCGGCCACGCCGCCGGCGTTCGGGACCGTCGAGATCGCGGTGTTCACCCCGACCAGGTGGCCCTCGCAGGTGACCAGCGGGCCACCGGAGTTGCCCGGGTTGATGGACGCATCAGTCTGGATCGCGCCGGCCAGCACCGTCGTGCCCCCGCTGGCCTTGGGGACGGGCACATTGCGCCCGAGAGCGCTCACGATGCCGCTGGTGACGGTGCCGGACAGTCCCAGCGGCGCCCCGAGCGCGACCACCGGCTGGCCGACGGTGAGCTGCTCGCGTGGAGACAGCAGGAGCGTCGGGAGCTTGTTGCGGTCGATCTTGAGCACAGCGAGGTCAGTGATCGGATCCGTCCCGACGAGGTGGGCGTCGAGCTTCTCGCCGTTGTTCAGCAGCACCTGGATGGTGCCGGAGTCGGTCGCGGCGGCGATCACGTGGTCATTGGTGAGGATCACCCCGTCCGCACGGATGACGGCCCCGCTGCCGGAACCCGAGCCGGCCGATCCGGTGACGAAGACCGTGACCACGGACGGCAGCGCCGCGGTCGCGACCCGCGTGGTGTCGCACGACCCGGGCGCGGGGGAGAGCTTCAGGGCGGCGAAGGCGCCGAGCCCTCCCGCGATCAGGGCCAGGGCGAGCGTGAGCCCAATCAGTTCCAGCCAGTTCAGCGCCGGACGCTTCAGCCACCAACTCGACTTCCCTGGCACGACTCCTCCTACTCCACGAGTTCGGGATCCGTGGTCAGCTCAACATTGGCCCAGATCTCGTACCCCAGGGGCTCCAACGCGCCGATCAGCCGGCGTCGCACGCGATCCTCGTCGGCGACATCCCACTGGCCGGCAGCGACGATGTAGTCGATCTCGACGTAGACCCGGCGCCCCAGCTTGGTGGCGCGCACGATCGGATCGCCCAGGCCGAACTCCGCAGAGGCTGCGGCGGCTGCCTGCGCGATCGCCTCACGGACGGCCGGAGGAGGGGCGGCCTCGAGGATCTCGCGTCCGCCCGAACGCAACAGCCGCCACGGGACGGGCGCGAGCACCGCGACCGCGACCAGTACCAGGACCGGGTCCGCGTAGGGCACCGCGCGGTGCCAGCCGAGGGCTGCGGCGCCCCAGGCAGCAGCCGCGCCCACCGCGATGATGGCGCTGAGCAGCGCGCCCGCGCGCCACTGGTCGGCTTCGGCGGACGCCAGTTCGGAGCGCGGTGCGAGCCGGGGCAGGCCGAACGCCACGGCCAGGGCGATCACGAGCGTGACCAACCCGTAGCCGATCACGCTGGTCGGAGCCGTGTCGGATCCCCCGGAGAGGATGAGCGAGACCGAGTCGATGGCGGCGTAGAGCAGGGTGGCCGTCAGGGCCGCCCCCTGCACGACGATGGCGACCGGGATGACCGCCTCGCGGCCGAACGGGTAGAGCTCGTCGGGGGCGAGGCGCGCGGCCCAGGCTGCGAGCAGGGAGAGGGCGGACAGCGCGGTGCCGAAGATCGTGAACACGCCGTCGAAGAGCACGACCCGGGAGTCAGCGACGAGGCCCCACACGACTCCGACCACGCCGACGAGCAGGGACGCCCAGACCGAGAGGCGCAGGGCCCGCGTCTCACTCATCCGAGCACCTGGACGCGGGACTCGCCGCCCGGGTCGGAGCCGCTTCCGCCGGAGTGATGGCGCTGGCGGCGGGAGCGTGGTGAAGTAGTTGGTGCAGAACACCGCGATCAGGATGTCCCGCCGCGGCCACAAAGCCTGTGCGGGGCAGCATCCGCCCATTGTCGCGCGTCATGGACAAACGGTGCCACGCCGCATGGTGTGCCGCCACCACTGTGGCGCGACTGGACGTTACGGTTGGACGAAGGGGGGAGGAGGGGAGATCTGCATGCCCGGACGCAGTGTCCTGCGCACCCGCGGCCTCGGGGTGTTGATCGGGCTGGTCGCCATCCTCACCGGCGCCGGGGCGGTTGGTAACGGCGCACAGGCGTCGTCGCCCGCGAACACCGCGATGCCGACGGCCAGTGCCTCGACCACGACCCCCGACCTCGCGGTGGACGCACCCTCCGGAGCGGCCCCGACCAGGCCGCAGTCGAGCCTGCGCCCCGTGGTCGTGGCGGGTTCACCAAGCCCGCCTGGCGCCCGTCGAATGTGAAGCTCGCCTACCAGTGGCTGCGGGACGGCGTCCCGATCCCCGGTGCCACCGGCCGGCGGCACCGCGTGGTGGCCGGTGACATCGGCCACGCGCTGTCGGTGCGGATCACCGGGAGCCGGTCCGGGTTCACCAGTACGGTCCAGGAGTCCGCGGCAGTGGGGCCGGTGGTCGGCTCCCGGCTGACCGCAGCGAACCCCTGGCTGTACGGGACGGCGCAGGTCGGCAAGACCCTGGCCGCGGGAGTGCGGCCCTGGGGGCCCGGCACCGTGACGCTGGCCTGGCAGTGGTACCGGGACGGCGACAAGATCGCTGGCGCCACCGCCGCCAGCTACGTGCTCGTCGCCGCAGACGCCGGTCACACGATCGTGGTCGGCGTGAGCGGTAGCGCCCCTCGGTTCGAGACGGCCACCCGATTCTCCGAGCCGACCGGAGCGGTCGGCCCCGGTGTCCTACATCCGACGCCGGTCCCGCTGTACTCCGGTGTGGCCAAGGTCGGTGAGACGCTGACCGCTCTGCCGCGGCAGTGGGGTCCCGGTACCGTCACCCTGACCTACCAGTGGTACCGCTCGAGCGCCACCGGGGACGTGCGGATCGCCGGCGCGACCCGGGCGAAGTACACCCTGGTGGACGCGGACGCCGGCTACCGGGTGAAGGTGCGGGTGACCGGGAGCGAACCCGGCTTCACGACGGTGCGGGTGTACTCGGCATGGACGAGCACGATCCGCCCGGCGCGGACGACCGCGCCCTCCACCACGCACGGCTGACCGGTTCGCGCGTGCCCGCGAGGTGAAGCCCGCCCGCCGGAAGGGGCAGAATGGTCCGGGCCGGCACGTGGTCGGCCGTCGTTGAAAGGAATTCCTCCGTGTCTGTTTCCCTCACCGTGGTGCGTCCAGAGTCGCGCGAACCCCGGGTGGTCGAGACCGGCACGACCGCGCTCGACCTGTTCGGCGACGACCGAACCATCGTCGCAGCCCGGGTCAACGGCAGGATCGTCGACCTGGCGGGCGTCCTGAACGACGGGGACGAGGTGGAGCCGGTCGCCGCGTCGAGTGACGAGGGACTGGCGATCATCCGGCACTCGTGCGCGCACGTCGCTGCCCAGGCCATGCAGCGCCTGCACACCGAGGCCAAGCTCGGCATCGGGCCGCCCATCACCGACGGCTTCTACTACGACTTCGAGGTGGCCGAGCCGCTGACTCCGGAGGCACTGAAGGCGATCGAGAAGGTGATGGCAGGGATCGTCAAGGAGCGTCAGCGCTTCGTGCGCCGTGTCGTCGGTGACGCCGAGGCCGCCGCAGAACTCGCTGAGGAGCCCTACAAGCTCGAACTGATCGGGCTGAAGGGTGCGGCCGCGTCCACCGAGGGGGCTTCGGTCGAGGTTGGTGCGGGCGAGCTGACCATCTACGACAACGTCCGTCGCGACGGGAGCGTCGCCTGGAAGGACCTCTGCCGCGGGCCGCACGTGCCGCACACCGGCTACCTCGGCAACGGTTGGGCGCTCACCCGCAGCTCCGCCGCGTACTGGCGCGGCGACCAGCGCAACGCGCAACTGCAGCGGCTCTACGGCACGGCGTGGGCCTCGAAGGAGGACCTGGTCGCCTACCAGGAGCGCCTGGCGGAGGCCGCGCGCCGCGACCACCGCAAGCTGGGCGTCGAACTCGACCTGTTCAGCTTCCCCGAGGAGCTGGGCGCCGGCCTGCCGGTGTTCCACCCGAAGGGCGGCGTGATCAAGCGGGCGATGGAGGACTACGTCCGGGAGGCGCACATCCGGGCGGGGTTCCAGTACGTCGGGACGCCGCACATCTCCAAGGAGGGGCTGTTCCACACCTCCGGGCACCTGCCGTACTACGCGGACGGCATGTTCCCGCCGATGGACGACGATGGCCAGAACTATTACCTCAAGGCCATGAACTGCCCGATGCACAACCTGATCTTCAAGAGCCGCGGCCGGTCGTACCGGGAGCTCCCGCTGCGCCTGTTCGAGTTCGGCACGGTGTACCGCAACGAGAAGTCTGGGGTGCTGCAGGGGCTCACGCGCGTCCGGATGATCACCCAGGACGACTCCCACTCCTACGTGATGGCCTCGCAGGCTGCGGACGAGGTGAAGCACCTGCTGACCTTCGTCACCAACCTGCTGGAGGACTTCGGCCTCGACGACTACTACCTCGAGCTGTCCACCCGCGACAACGAGGGCGCCAAGTCCACCAAGTTCATCGGATCTGACGAGCAGTGGGAGAAGGCGACCGCCGTGCTCGAGCAGGTCGGGCGCGAGTCGGGGCTGGAACTGGTGCCCGACCCGGGTGGCGCCGCCTACTACGGACCGAAGATCTCGGTCCAGGCCAAGGACGCCATCGGGCGCACCTGGCAGATGTCGACGATCCAGTACGACTTCAACCAGCCGGCGCGGTTCGGGCTGACCTACACCGGCCCGGACGGGCACCCGGCCGAGCCGGTGATGATCCACTCGGCGAAGTTCGGCTCGATCGAGCGGTTCATCGGCGTGCTCACCGAGCACTACGCCGGCGCCTTCCCGGCCTGGCTGCACCCGGTGCAGGTCGAGTGCATCCCGGTGGCGGCCGAGTACGAGCCGTACCTGGCCGAGGTCGCGGCGAAGCTGGCGGCTGCCGATGTCCGGGTCGAGGTGGACTACTCCGACGACCGGTTCGGCAAGAAGATCCGCAACGCGCAGACCCAGAAGGTGCCGTTCATGCTGATCGCCGGCGAGCAGGACGCCTCCGCCGGTGCGGTCTCGTTCCGCTACCGCGACGGCACCCAGAAGAACGGCGTGCCGGTCGCCGAAGCGATCGACGAGATCGTCGCGGCGACGCGTCCGCCGAAGCGCTAGGGCCTGAACCGTGGATTCCGTGCCGATCGAGGACGCCGGGTCGCTGCCCGGCGTCCCCGATGCCTTTCAGCGGCTGTGGACCCCGCACCGGATGGTGTACATCGAGGGCGAGAACAAGCCGACCGATCCGGGCGAGGCGAGTTGCCCGTTCTGCCGTGCACCCGGGCGCGACGACGCCGACGGCCTGATCGTGCGGCGCGGCGAGCTCGTCTACGCAGTGCTGAACCTCTACCCGTACTCGCCGGGCCACGTGCTGCTGTGCCCCTACCGCCACGTCAGCGACTTCACAGAGTTGACCACCGACGAGGCCGCGGAGCTGTCCGCCTTCACCGCCCAGGCCATGACCGCGCTCCGGGCGGTGTCACACCCGGCGGGCTTCAACCTGGGCCTGAACCAGGGCGAGGTCGCCGGTGCGGGGATCGCCGCCCACCTGCACCAGCACGTGGTGCCGCGCTGGATGGGCGACGCCAACTTCCTCCCCGTGGTGGCGCAGACGAAAGCGCTGCCGCAGCTGCTGGACCAGACCCGGCAACTCCTTGCCGCAGCTTGGAGCCGGCTGTGAGTCCGATCGCATAGTCTGGCCCCCGTGGCTGGCGAACCGTATGACACCGAGCGGGTGCTGACGGTCCCCAACATCCTCAGCTTCATCCGGCTGCTGGGCGTCCCGTTGTTCCTGTGGCTGCTGCTGGAGCGACAGTCCGATGTGTGGGCGGTGGTCGTCCTGGCCGTCGGCGGTGCCACGGACTGGCTGGACGGCAAGCTCGCCCGCAGCTGGCACCAGCGTTCCCGCCTCGGACAGGTGCTCGACCCGATGGCCGACCGGGCCTACATCCTGGCCACGCTGATCGGCCTGGCGATCCGGGCGATCGTTCCCTGGTGGCTCGTTGTGGTCCTGGCCGCGCGCGACATCATGATGGCCACCACGATCTGGCCGGCGTTGCGTCGGCGTGGCTTCGCCAGCCTGCCGGTCCACTTCCTCGGCAAGGCCGCAACCTTCGCCCTGCTCTACGCCTTCCCGCTGGTCCTGCTGGGTGCGGGTACGGAGCCCTGGCAGACCACGGCACGGATCATCGGCTGGGCCTGCGTGATCTGGGGCGCGGGACTGTACTGGTGGTCCGGGCTGCTCTACGTCGGGCAGGGCGTGGACGTGATCCGCCGGATCCCGGTGGAACGCGGCGGCCCTGCGGGCGGAGAACCGGCCTGACCGGCACGTCGTGCCGGGCGTCCAGACGATAGTGTTGGGCATGTCGACGGGCAGCGCCGCTGCCGAGAAGGAGTGCACGCGTGTTCCCCGATGATCTTCGCTACACCAGCAAGCACGAATGGGTGCGCCAGGGCGCTGGCAACATCGTGAGGGTCGGCATCACCGACTACGCGGCGGAGGCCCTGGGCGACGTGGTCTACGTCTCCCTGCCGCAGGTCGGCGAGGAAGTCGCCGCCGACGACGCCTGCGCCGAGGTGGAGTCCACCAAGAGCGTCTCGGACGTCTACTCCCCGGCCAGCGGCGTCGTGACCGCGGTCAATGAACTGCTCAATGCGACTCCCGAGACGATCAACTCTGACCCTTACGGTGACGGTTGGATCTTCGAGCTCGAGCTGTCCGAAGCCGGCGAGGTCGAAGATCTTCTGGACGCGGACGCGTACGCCGACCTCGTCTCGGGCTAGGCTGAAGGTCAACCTGTCGTTGAGCCTCGGTCGGGGGAGGGCTCACCAGCCGCGCACGAAAGGTGGCCTCGATGATGCAATGCCCCGCCTGTGGTCACGAATTCGCCGAAGCTGCGAACTTCTGTCCCCACTGTGGTGCGAGCCTCGCGAAACTCTCCGGTGACACCACCCGGGTGATTCCCCCGGTCGTGGAGGAGTTCACCCTCGACGAGCTGAATCCCGCCGATGCCGAGGCGATCGAGGCGCTGCCCGGCGGGTCCGCCCTGCTGCTGGTCCTGCGGGGCACCCAGGCCGGTGCCCGATACCTGATCGACGCCGACGTGATCACCGCCGGCCGCCACCCGCGTTGCGACATCTTCCTTGACGACATCACCGTGTCCCGTCACCACGCCCGGTTCACCCGGAGGGACGGCCAGGTGTGGGTCAGCGACGAGAACAGCCTGAACGGCACCTATGTGAACCGCACCCTGATCGACGGCGACGTCCCGTTGCGCCGCGGTGACGAGGTACAGATCGGGAAGTTCCGCATGGTGTTCTTCGCCGGGCTGGACTGATGGCGCTCGGGCTTCGCAGCATCGGCCAGGTCCTTGCCATCCTGAAACCCGAGTTCGAGGACATCTCCATCTCGAAGATCCGCTTCCTGGAGTCGGAGGGACTGATCTCGCCGGAGCGTGCTCCGTCCGGCTACCGACGTTACGCCGAGTCCGACATCGAGCGGCTGCGCTACATCCTCGACGTGCAGAAGAACCACTACCTGCCGTTGAAGGTGATCCGCGAGCACCTCGACATGATGGATCGTGGGCAGGAGCCGCCGGCGCTCGGCAACGGGCGGACCGGGCCCGGCGAGGGCGGCGAGGCGGAGGTGCCGGCCACCCAGCAGCCGCGGCCGCCCAAGCGGGCGATCCGGATCACCCGGCGTGAGCTGCTGGAGCTGAGCGGGTTGAGCGATCCGGCCCTGGCCGAGTTGGAGAAGCACCAGTTGGTGGTACCCCGGCGCGGCACGATCTACTACGGGAGGGACGCGCTCACGGTCGCGGTCATCTCACGCAAGCTGGCCGCTTTCGGCATGGACGCCCGCCATCTGCGGGTGGTGAAGCAGGCGGCGGAGCGCGAGGTGGGCCTGATCGAACAGGCGATCGCGCCGCACCTGCGCCGGAATCCGTCGAACCGTACGCTGCCCGCGGAGGTGATGCAGCTCGTCCTGCATGCCCACGCGGCGGTCATGCGCTCCCAGCTGCCGCAGTGAGGCCGGGGTGCGCGAACTGAAGATCGTCGAGATCCGCGTCTCCACGGGGGACGCGGTGCCCCTGGTCGTGCTCGCCGAGGTGGGTGGACGGGAACGCCTGCTGCCGATCTGGATGAGTCACGGCGGCGCGTCCGCGATCTTCAGCGCGACCGAGGACCCCGACCCCGAGCGTCCGGCGATCCACGACCTGGCCTGGCGGCTCGTGCAGGCCTCCGGCGAGACCCTCGATGCCGTGCGGCTGACGGCCTACTCGGACGGGCAGTTCTTCGCCGAGCTCGTGGTGGGAGGCGAGAGCCTGCCGGCCCGGGCCAGTGACGCGATCGCCATCGCGCTGCGCGCGGGGTTGCCGATCGAATGTGCGGACGAGGTGCTGGACCAGGCCGGAGTCGCCAGTGGCGAGGCGGCAGCGGATGCCGCCCCTTCGGAGGCGGAGGTGGAGCGCTTCCGCGAGTTCCTCGATTCGGTGACACCGGAGGACTTCACCGGCGAGGGTGACGATCAGCACTGAGCCCGCTCGTGACCCGGCGGACGCCCGATCCGCGGCAGGCGCAGCCGCGGTCGCGAACCCTGAGGTAGTGCTTCAGACTCGGTGGCTGCCGAAACCTGCCCCCGGCGTGTCGTTGACCCCCGCGACCGGCCCGGATTACCGTCGTAATCCCAACGCGGTGATTCCCCGGCGATCGAGAAGAGGCAGTGATGAACGCTCAGCACCAGGTGCCGAACCAGGACCTGCTGTTCGACGGCAACTTCTCGCCTCTGCCCGACGATCTCGGGTTCCGCGGCCCGGTGGCGTGCCGCGCGGCGGACATCACCTACCGCCAGCTCGACTACTGGGCTCGCACCGGTCTGGTCGTCCCCGAGGTGCGCGCGGCCGGCGGCTCCGGCACCCAGCGGCTGTACAGCTTCCGCGACCTGCTGATCCTCAAGGTGATCAAGCGGCTGATCGACGCAGGCATCTCGCTGCAGCAGATCAGGACGGCGATCGACCACCTGCGTGCCCGCGGCGTCGAGGACCTCACCACCGTGACGCTGATGAGCGACGGCGTCTCGGTCTACGAGTGCACCTCCGACGACGAGGTCGTCGACCTGCTCCGCGGTGGCCAGGGCATGTTCGGCATCGCCCTGGGCGGCGTCTGGCGCGACATCGAGGGCACCCTGCAGGAACTGCCCGCCGAGCGTGCCGACGAGTCGGGCCACCACGACGACGAGCTCGCGCTGCGCCGTCGCGCCCGCGCAGCCGGCTGAACATCCCTGCCACACCCGGACGGAGCCGGGCGATGGGTGCGCGCCGGGGATAGGTTGTTCCTGCGATGAACGACTTCACCCGACGCCACGTGGGCCCTTCGACGCCCGACCAGATCCAGATGCTTGCGACGCTCGGCTTCGCGAGCCTCGATGAGCTGACCGATGCGGCCGTGCCGGCCGCCATCCGCCTGTCCGAACCCTTGCAGTTGCCCGAACCCCTGAGCGAGTTCGAGGTGCAGCGCAGGCTGTCCGGCCTCGCCGCGCGAAACGTGCCCGGCACGTCGATGATCGGGCTCGGCTACCACGGCACGATCACTCCGCCGGTGGTGCGCAGGATGGTGCTGGAGAACCCCGCCTGGTACACCGCCTACACCCCGTACCAGCCGGAGATCAGCCAGGGGAGGCTGGAGGCGCTGGCCAACTTCCAAACGATGGTCTCCGACTTGACCGGCCTGCCGGTGGCCGGTGCGAGCCTGCTGGACGAGGGCACCGCGGTCGCCGAGGCCGTCGCCGTCGCACACCGGGTGTCCCGCAAGGGCGGGGTGGTCGTCGTGGACGCGAACCTGCTCCCGCAGAGCCTGGCTGTACTGCGGACCCGCTGCCTGGCGACCGCCATCGAGGTGGTGGTGGCCGGGGAGTCGCTCGCCGACACCGTCCGCGCCCACCAGGCGTTCGCCGTCGTGGTGCAGGTGCCCGGCGCTGACGGACAGCTGCCTTCCGCCGCGGAGCTCACGGAGTTGGCCACGCTGGCCCACGACAACGGCGCGCAGCTGATCGCGGCCGTCGACCTGCTCGCCCTCACGCTGATCGGCTCCGCTGCGGCGTGGGGCGCGGACATCGCGGTGGGCTCGGCGCAGCGGTTCGGCGTCCCGCTGTTCTACGGCGGTCCGCACGCCGGCTACATCGCCGTGCGCTCCGGCCTGGAGCGGCAGCTGCCCGGTCGCATCGTCGGGCTGAGCAAGGACGCCGACGGTGTGCCCGCCTTCCGGCTCGCCCTGCAGACCCGCGAGCAGCACATCCGGCGCGAGCGGGCCACCTCGAACATCTGCACCGCACAGGTCCTGCTCGCTGTGGCGGCGAGCTGTTACGCGGTGCACCACGGCCCGGAAGGGCTGGCCGGGATCGCCCGTACCATCCACGAGCGGGCGCGAAGGCTGGCCGCGGCGCTCCAGGCGGCAGGGTTCGAGCTGGCGGGGGAGAGCTTCTTCGACACCCTCACCGTGACCGTGCCGGGCCGCGCAGCCGACATCGTCGCCGCCGCCCGGAGCGGTGCAGTGCACCTGCGCCTGGTGGACGCGGACCACGTCGGTGTCAGCGTGGGGGAGGACACCGACGAGACCGCGCTGGCGACGGTGGCCCGAGCCTTCGGGGTGAGCCTCACCGAGGCCGGCATCGGCGGTCTCGGCGACCACACCCGGGACGGGGACTACCTGACCCACCCGGTGTTCGCCCGCTACCACAGCGAGACCGAACTGATGCGCTACCTGCGCACGCTGGCCGACCGCGACTTCGCGCTCGACAAAGGGATGATCCCGCTCGGCTCGTGCACGCTGAAGCTCAACCCGGCCGCGGCGATGGAAGCGATCAGCTATCCGGGCTTCGCCGGGCTGCACCCGTTCGTCCCGGAGGCGGACGCGAGCGGGTACGCGGAACTGATCGGCCAGTTGTGCGACTGGCTCGCCGAGATCACCGGCTACGACCGGGTGAGCCTCCAGCCCAACGCCGGGAGTCAGGGCGAGTTCGCCGGGCTGATGGCGATCCGGTCCTACCACCTTGCCAACGGGGAGCCGCACCGCACGGTTTGCCTGATCCCGGCCTCGGCACACGGCACGAACGCTGCGTCCGCGGTGCTGGCAGGAATGCGGGTGGTGGTCGTGGCGACCGCCGATGACGGCTCGGTGGACCTGGCTGACCTGGCGGCGAAGATCGCGCAGCACGCGTCCGAGCTGGCCGCGGTGATGGTGACCTACCCGTCCACCCACGGGGTCTTCGAGGAGACGATCACCGGGATCTGCCAGCAGGTGCACGATGCTGGAGGTCAGGTTTACGTCGACGGTGCGAACCTGAACGCGATGCTGGGCCTGGCTCGTCCCGGGAAGTTCGGTGCGGACGTGAGCCACCTCAACCTGCACAAGACGTTTGCGATTCCGCACGGCGGCGGCGGGCCCGGGGTCGGGCCGGTCGCGGTGCGAGAGCACCTGGCGCCGTACCTGCCGAACCACCCGCTGGTGTCGGCAGCCGGCCCCGCGAGCAGCTACGGTCCGGTCAGCTCCGGCCCCTACGGTTCGGCCGGGGTGTTGCCGATCACCTGGGCGTTCATCGCCCTGATGGGCGCGGACGGGCTGCGGCTGGCCGCGCAGTCGGCGATCCTGGCGGCCAACTACGTGGCCCGACGCCTGGCCGACTACTACCCGGTGCTCTACACCGGGGCTTCGGGGCTGGTCGCGCACGAGTGCATCCTCGACCTGCGCGAGCTGACCCGGCAGACCGGGATCACGGTGGACGACGTCGCGAAGCGGCTGGTCGACTACGGGTTCCACGCGCCGACGATGAGCTTCCCCGTGGCGGGAACCCTGATGGTCGAGCCGACCGAGTCGGAGGCGAAGTCCGAGCTGGACCGCTTCTGCGAGGCCATGATCGCGATCCGGCACGAGATGGACGAGGT
>PHEV01000128.1 GCA_002843035.1 Actinobacteria bacterium HGW-Actinobacteria-5
GAGTAGGGTTGAACCCGCTTTCCAGCGCCCGTGGCTCAATGGATAGAGCATCTGACTACGGATCAGAAGGTTGGGGGTTCGAGTCCCTCCGGGCGCGCCAGGAACAGCTCCGCTGGGAAGCGGAGAATCTGGCCTACCTTCTCGAGGTCTTCGAGCTGCCACTGCCGCCGTCCGTGCCAACGGACGTTGACGGCGCTAACGCTCCAGCCGAGCGCCACCGCCAGATCGCTCTGGGTCACCCCGCGCCGAGCGCACTCGGCGCGGACGTTGGATGCGACACGTTCGACAAGCTCGCTCCCGCGTCCGGGGAGGCTGATCACGTTACTCATGTCCTCACGGTAGCGATCCGTTAGCCGAAATGTGAAGATTCTCGCCGTCTTCCCGGCGTGTTGCACGTAAGCGTTTCTCAAAACGTGGAACCGTTCCACGTCATGAACAACACCACGCCGAAGCCCGGCCCGCACCTGCACTCGATCATCCTCAAGACGCCCGCTGAGCCGGCGCGTCCCTCGTTCCGTGATCTCGCCAAGCATCATGCCCGTGCGGCGGCGGCGTTGCTGGGCGACGTCGACGACGTGCTCAACGACGACGAGCCCGGCGAGGCATCGCACGACGAGCTCCTCGAGCTGGTCGGCGCCGCGCAGGCCCACGCCCTGGTCGCGATCGCCTGCGCCCAGGTCGCACCGGTGGCCCGTCAGCGCCTGATGCCGTGCAAGACGGGCGGTGCGAAGTGAGCGCCCCCATCCTGAGGTACTTCTCGATCAACCACCTGAAGCCAGGCCCGCTCCGGCAGACGTCGGCGCTATTCGCCGAGCTGGCCGTCACGATCGACGACGCGCTGCCTGACAGCGCGGAGAAGTCTGTTGCGTTGCGGAAGCTGCTCGAGTCCAAGGACGCCGCGGTGCGTGCCGCGCTCGACCTGCTCGAGGACGGTGCGAAGTGACGTCCTACTCGGGGAAGCTCAAGAGCAAGCTTGGCTTGACGCTGCGGAAGTGGTCGCGGGTGCTCGCCCCGCTGGCTGCGCCGAGCGGTGCTGACACGCTCGCGATGGCCTACGTGCGGGTTGGGTACGAGCTGAACCCGAACGCGGCCTATGGGTACATCGAGGTGCGGGCGGTTCGCCCGGACGGCGACTCCACCGCCTATCAGGGCTACGTCGTGCCTGCGCCCGACCCGTCGAAGCCAGGCGGAACCGGTTCGTTCCCGATTACGCAGCTCTGGGTCGGCGCGAACCCCGGTTCGTTGTCGTGGGACGTGCGCGCGATGCAGGGCGTCCGCTCCGCGTGGGTGACGACCCGCTACTCCAAGACGGACGCCCAGTAATGGTCCCCATGTGGCTCTGGCTCACGTTCGTCATCCTCGCGGTCGTGGTCGGCACCATCGTCGGCCGCGAGGAACGACCCCACTGCATCGGGTGCGGCCGCACGCTTCCGCCCAATGAGTGGAGGCTGACCTGCCACAACGACCCGACCTGCCCGCCGTTGTGCCTCGACTGCTACGGGAAGACGTTCCGATGACCGCCGAGGAGATCCTGGCCGGCCTCGTCCAGGCCGAGCATGTGCTACGGGCCTCCGGCCACGCCCTGGTGGCGGACGCCTGCGCCGCCGCCTGGGCCCGGCTTGTCCAGGAGCGATCGTGAGCGCCCCGCGTGGAGCTGTGAAGCTCACGAAGCTTGAGGACGGCTCCTGGACAGTCGACTGTGCAGCGTGCGGCTTCCGGTCGCCAGAGCCGCCCTACAAGCACTGCCGCGCCGGCGCCGAGGAGTACGCCAAGTACCATCGCGCGACCTGCAAGGGCAAGCCATCATGACGGCCTGCACGGTGCCGTCGGCGTCGTGGTCACTCGATCGCCTGGTCAGCTCGCTCCAGTCTCACGGCTGGGGCGAGCTGGACGGCCCCGAGAACGCCGGCCTGCAGAAGGTCATGACGGCGCTCGAGTCGCTGTTGCCGTGGGAGTCGGCCGAGGGTCGGCTCACGCGTGCCCAGGTCGCGGACGCGGCCGGCATGACCCCGAAATGGGCAGGGCACTGCCTGCGTCGCCTCGAGGATCTCGGCCTGATCACGTGGCGGCGCGGCTGGCTCGACCACGGCCAGCCCCGCGCCGGCTGGATACGGGTGATCAAGTCGCGCCTGGCCGAGATGTGCCGCGCTGTGCGGGGCTACCTCGACGCACGCAGGGAGCAACGCCGCGTTGACACCCGGCACCGGCTCGCCACGACCCTGCGACAGCGCACCGTGCCGCCGTGGAAGCTGCATCGGCCCTTGTCGTGCCGAGGGGAACTGAGTTCCACCCTTCCCACCCAAGGAAGTACCGGCCCCAGGCCGAGTGCCTTCCGGCAACCCTCCCAAACCCTCCCAGGACTCGAAGGAGACGCCGTGACCGAATGCCAGGTCTGCGGACGACCCGAACACCAGTGCAGGGCAGCCGACCGGAGGCTGCCACTCCGCATGCAACACGACTTCACACCGGGCAGGCCCAGCCCCCGAACGCTGGTCGCCCCGCCCCACGTCCGCACACCCGACAAGCACCAAGCGCCGCGAGGATGGCGAGCCACTGCCAGGGCAGCCATGCACCCGGCCCCGACCCTCGACCTCGAGGAGGAACAGTGAGCGAGTACGCGGACGAGTTCCGGACGCTCGCCGAGTCACTCGCCCACACCTGCGCCGACCTGATGCGTGAGCGTCAAGCAGTGCGGGACTGGGCAGGTGCTGCCGTGGTCGCCGAGCTGGGCGACATGGCCGGACACGTGCTCGCCACTCTGGCGAAGCACACCGACGCGATGGCCGGCTGATGGCCAAGCGGTGGGGCGGGCACGAGTCCCGCAAGGCCCGTGCCCAGTGGAGACCGAAGGTCGCCCAGGGCGTGCCGTGCTGCCGATGCGGCGGGCTGGTCGTGCCCCGCCCGTGGCTGCCCCACGACGGATGGGAACCCGACCACTACCCCGTCCCGAGGTGGAAGGGCGGCAAGGTCACCTGGCCAGCCCACAGCCCCGAATGCAACCAGTCCGAAGGCGGCAAGGACGGCGCCCGGATCACGAACGCGCGGCGGGCCGAACGCCGCGAGATCACGCGGCCCAGCGTCAAGCCAGCCTTGCCATTCGCCGCGTCCGAACAATCCCGCGGCATCAGAGGAGTCTGACCGTGACCGAACACGTGCAAGAGGGTCTTTTTGAGGCCAGCGGAGCAGCCCACGCAAGCCGTCCGCTTCCCGTCTCTCTCTACCTCCCCCCGGACGACGGCCGGACGGCCCGACCCTCGATCCTCTCCCCGATCCCGGACGGCACCGACATCGCGGAGGCCGAGCTGGGCGCCCAGTGGCTCAAGCTCGACCTGACTCCTCAGGGCCTCGAGGTCGCCGGCGTCCTGAACGCCCGAGACGAGGACGGCCACCCGCTCTATCCGACCGCCGCCGTCGAGATCGCTCGACGCTCGGCCAAGACGACGTCCATCCTGGACGTTCTCCTCGGCCGATGCCTGAACCGGCCCGGCTACAAGGTGATCAACACCGCCCAGGACGGCCTCCGCGCCCGCAACAAGCTGCGCGAGGTCATGCGAGCGCTCAAGTTCGGCGGCTTCGAGGCACGCGGCCTCGGCTCGCTGTTCTGGTCGAACGGCCTCGAGCGGATCGACTTCGCGAACGGCTCGAGCTGGATCGCTCTCCCGCCCGACCCCAGCGCGTTCCGGTCCGACGCCGCCGACGCCGTCCTGATCGACGAGGCCGGCGAACTATCTCCCGAGAAGGCGGACGGCCTGCTCGCCGGCGTCCTGCCCCTGATGGACACCCGCCCAGACGGCCAGGTCATCATCGCCGGCACCCCGAACCCCGAGCAGCGCGCCGGCCTTCTCTGGGCGACACTCGAGGACCTCCGCGCCGGCGTGCCCGGCGTCGGCGGCGTCGTCTATGAGGCGTCCGACTTCGAGAGCTTCGCTGACCTGTCCGACCCCGACAACCCCGTCTACGACCTCGAGCTCCTCGAGCGAGTGCACCCCGGGATCTCCTGCGGCCTGACCACCGCCGCCAAGGTCCTCTCCCGGATCGGCCCCATGGGCCTGGCCAAGTGGTGCGCCGAGTACCTGTGCCAGTGGCCCCGCAACGCCGGCGCGTCAGCCCTCGACGCCCAGGCGTGGGACGACTGCGAGTCCAACACGGGGCTGCCCACCCGACCCGACCGTGTCGGCCTCGCCTGGGACGTCGACCCCGATGGCTCCGCGGCCGCCCTGGTCGCCGCCTGGCGTGACGAGGCCAACCGTGTCCACCTTGAGGTGCTCGCGTGCCGGCCCGGGACTGACTGGCTGCCTCGTACTGCCCGCGAGGCCGACACCAAGCACCGCACTGGCGGTCTGGGCCATGACCCGATCGGCCAGAACCTCGAGCTGTCCGAGACCATGACCCGGGCGCCGTACCGGGTCCGGCAGCACCCGCTCACCATGAAGCAGATGATCGGCGCCGCCGCCCGGATCGAGAAGGAGATTCGCCGGCGCAACGTCACCCACTACGCCCAGCCCGACCTCACCGACGCCGTGAAGGGCGCGTGCTGGCGGCCCGTCGGCGTCGACGGCCGGCTGTTCGCCCGCAAGGCATCCTCCACCAGCGTCGCCTGCCTCGTCGCCGCAACCGAAGCGCTGTGGCTCTACGACACCACGACCCCGCAACAGACCGGACGCCGTGTCCGCTCCAGTGCCCAGCTCGAGGCACGCCGGCGCGAAAGGGCCGCAGCATGATCCGCTACAAGATCGACTCCTCCGCCCTGGTCGTCGTCGGCGTGTGCCGCGAGCCAGGCTGTGGTGTCCGCTCTCTCGCGTCCTCCCGCGCCGATGCCATCAGCCATCGCGACGCGCATGAGGAGCTGTGCCACATGACCCACGGGCGCTACGCGAAACGCCGACCCCACAAGGACATGCGAACCTCTTGCTGAAGTTGCGGAGGCTGGACTCGTGGGATTCCTCGATCGGTGGTTCGGCTCGCCGCAAGTGGCAGCGCTCGCCATGACCAGCAACCGCATCCCCCTGAAGTCGCCCTTCAGCGAGACCACTCTCCAGAAGATCGCGCTGTCCGAGCTGTCCGGCCTGCAGCCCGACGTCGTCACCCGCGAAGACGCGATGAAGGTGCCAGCCGTCGTCCGCGGCCGCGACCTGGTCTGCCTGACCCTCGGCCGCTACCCGTTCGCCATGTTCAAGGACGCCGGCACCGGCAACCCCGACGACGACGTCCGGGTGCCACTGCCCAAGTGGCTCCAGTCCACCGCCACCGGAATCCCCGTCCGAGGCCGCACAATCTGGTCACTCGACGACCTGATGTTCGGCGCGATGAGCGTCTGGGCCACCCAGCGCGACCCCGAGACCAAGGAGATCACCGACGCCGTCCGGGTCCTGCCCGAGTACTGGAACGTCGACCCCGACACCCTCGGCGTGCAGGTCTACGGCCAGCCCGCCCAAGCCGATCAGGTCCTGATCTTCGTGGGCTACCTGCAAGGCCCATCCCCATGGTCAAGATCACCCAGACCGAAGCGAACACTGACCTCACCGAGGACGAGGTCGACGACATGGTCCTCGACTTCGACACGGCCCGCCAGGATTCCGCAACCGCGTTCGTGCCCTACGGCTACGACGCCGAAGCCATGGGCGTCGTAGCCCCAGACCTGTACATCGAGGGCCGCAACGCCGACCGGCTCGACTGGGCCAACAATATCGGCCTGCCCGCAGCCCTCCTCGAGGGCTCTATGGCAACCGCAACCCTGACCTACAGCACCCAGGAAGGCCGGCGGAACGAGTTCGTCGACTACAGCCTTGCCGCCTGGGCACTGCCGATGGAGGACCGGCTCAGCCAGGACGACGTAACCCCACCCGGCCACTACATCCGGTTCGACCTCCAATGGCTCCTCAGCACCACCCAGCACGGCACCAACCCAGGAACGGAAGACTGACCATGAAGAACAAGCTGATCCTGACCGCCCCCGGCCCGCTCACGGCCACCGCCGATCCCCGCGTCAAGAGCGGCTTGCTCCTGCCCTACGGTGAACCCGGGTTCACCAACCTGGGCAAGGTGCTCGCCGCCAAGGGCGCGCTCAAGCTCGCCGCCAAGCTCGACCCGCTCACCCTCGAGCACACCTCCAAGCTCGGCGTGGCCGACTTCGTCGCGTTCGACGAACAGGAAGACGGCCTGCACTGCTCCGTGCGCTACCTCGACACCCCGCTCGGGAACGCCGCCCTGGCCGAGTTCGACGCCGGCACCCGGACCGGGCTGTCCGTCGAGATCGAACAGCCCGTCATCCGTGCCGGCCAGCTCACCGCCGGCGAGATCACCGGAGGGTCCCAGGTCGAGACTCCGGCCTTCGCCTCCGCCAAACTCGCCGCCGCAGACGCCCCCGTCGCCCCCGACATGGGCGACACCCCCGACTTCCAGACCGTCTACGAGGGCGACCTCGTGCCGGCCGTCACCCTCGACGGCAACCCGATCGCCGACGTCGCCAAGGTCACCGTCTCCGAAAAGACGATCGACATCACCACCACGACCACGGACGCGCCGCCCGACGCGTCCGCCAACCCGGAAGGAACCGACAACATGACCGCTGCCAAGGTGCAGAACCCCGCCCTGGTGGCGGGCAAGATCGACCAGAGCCCCGACATGAACAAGCTGTTCGCGACCATCGCGCAGGGCTTCAACGCCGGCGAGACGTTCACCAGCCCCCGCCAGCTCATGGCCGCGCTGTCCGACATCGTGCCGGCCAACACCGCCGCCACCGATCAGCCCCAGTACATCGGCCAGCTCTGGGACGGCGTCGAGTACGAGCGCCGCTACATCCCGCTGTTCAACCATGGCGACCTCACCGCCCAGACGATCAAGGGCTGGCAGTGGAAGGACGGCAAGCGGCCCGAGGTCGGCCTCTACACCGGCGACAAGGCCGCGATCCCGTCCGGCACCGTCGACACCGAGCAGTTCGATCACGTCCTCCAGCGGATCGCCGGCGGCCACGACATCGACCGCATCTACCGGGACTTCAGCAACGCTGAGTTCTGGGAGAAGTACTTCAAAGCCATGGCCGAGAGCTACTCCAAGGTCTCCGACCGCTACGTCCGCGACGTGGTCAAGGCCATCCCGACCGCCGCCAACGGCGGCCAGGTCCACCTCCTCGACGCCGACATGCCCGGTCTCGGCGTGCCGACCGCTCTCGCGATGGTCGTGAAGGGCGCACTGAAGCTCCTGAACTCCGAACTCGAGGTCATGCCGACCTTCGCCCTGATCAGCGCCTCCTACTGGGAGCAGCTGTTCTACGTGCCGCAGGAGGAGGTGTTGGCCTACCTGTCCGCGTCGCTCAGCCTCAAGGAGGGGCAGGTCTCGGACTTCAAGCTCGTCCCGGTACCGGACGGCGCGCTGACCTCCGGCACGTTCGAGACGGAGGTCCTGGTCGGGCACAAGAACGCCGTGACCGTTCGCGAGCTGCCCGGAGCGCCCATCCGCGTCGAAGCCGAAGCGATCGCCCTGGGCGGCATCGATGAGGCCCTGTTCGGCTACGTCTCCACCATGCTCGAGAACGCCGCTGGCCTCGTGGCCTACGACGCCCCGACCGCCGCCTGATCGATGACCACACCCACGTACGAGCCGGTGGGCACCTGGATCACTGATCCGGGTGACCCCCGGCTCGTCGTGCTCTGGCCCGCCGCCGAGGACTACGAACCCGACGACCTCGGCTTCCCGCTCAACGTCGCCCGCATCCAGTGCGAACGGTTCGCTCCCGCCCTCGCCGTGGACGCCCCGATCCCGGACAACTACGTCGCCGCCCAGGTGATGCAGGCCCGGGCCCTGGTGCGTGCCGGCATGGTCGGCTCCGGTGATCAGGCCGGAGGCTACGGCGACACCGTGACCGTCTTCCCGATGGACTGGAACGTCAAGAACCTGTTGCGGCCGCGCAAGGGCCGCCCCTACTTCGGGGGGAAGCGGTGAGCGGCCGTGCCTACCTCGCTGGCGTCCTGAAGGACGCCCTGCCCGATTGGCAGATCGTCTCCGACCCGCGCGCGATCGACAGCGTCCGCAAGCCTGGGGCGATCGTGCTCGGCACCAGCAAGATCACCCGAGGTCCCGGCTCAGCCATCCTCGGCGCCGAGCTGGTGCTGTGGGTGCTCACCGCCGCCGACCGGCCCGCCCTGATCGAAGACGACCTCGACGACCTCCTGAAGGCCGTCTGCGACGTCCTCGAGCCGCTGGACGCATTCAACTGGACCGAGGCCGAACGCATGGTCCTGGCCGATGTCTACGACGGCTACAAGGTCACCGTGACCTGCGCATACAAGATCGAGAACGAAGGAGCCTGACAATGACGACCGTTGCCCAT
Source organism: Actinobacteria bacterium HGW-Actinobacteria-5 (assembly GCA_002843035.1). Lineage (GTDB taxonomy): Bacteria > Actinomycetota > Actinomycetes > Propionibacteriales > Propionibacteriaceae > Propionicimonas. The sequence continues at coordinate 8,330 of PHEV01000128.1, forward strand.
GAAGTGGTCAACCCGTACACCCTGAAGACCGCCCGCGTGCTGTTCAAGCTCGCGGGTTCCGCCGACACCGACGACTTCTCCAAGCCCATCTCCGACATCACCTTCACCCCGACCTCACAGTCCGGTTCCTGGACCGGCTGCACCGGCAACGTGATCAGTGAGCAGGGGATTGCCACGTGGGTGGCCGGCTTCGGGCTGGCCCAGGACCTCGACGATGACAGCTTCATGCTGTGGCTCCTCGAGCACGAAGGCGAGAAGGCCCAAGTGACCGCCACCCTGAAGTCCGGGGCGAAGGCGTTCGTGTTCACCGTCACCCTGACCCCGGCCACGATCGGCGGCGCGGTCGGCCCCAACCCGCTGTCGTCCACGGTCAGCTTCCCCATGGACGGCAAGCCGGTACCCACCGTCATCCCCTGACAACCACTTCGCCGGGCGGGCCGTCAATCCCCTGTTGACGGGCCGCCCGCACCGGGAGGCCCCCGTGATCAAGCTGTCCGCCCACGACGCGCCCGCCGAGCTGCGGGCGGTCGCGCTGGCGCTGCGGGCTGCCACCAAGGAGGTCCGCACCGACGCCAATAAGCGCATGCGGGCCACCATGAACCCTGCCTGGCAGTCCGAGGTCACCCAGCACCTGACTGGCGCCGGCCGCCTCGAGGGACGTCTACTGACCGCCGGCACCCGGGTCGCCGCCGGGAACCCGCCCACGCTGGTTGCTGCGAACTCCAAGCGTGCCGTGGGGCGGGGAGTGCTGACGCCATCGGTGGACTGGCCGATCTACGAGTTCGGCGCCAAGGGCGACAAGCTCTCCAAGATGAAGTCTCCGAAGGGCAAGGTGTACGGCCGGCACACCCGCCGCGGCCTGCCTGCCTTCAAGGCGTCCGGGCACGTGCTGTATCCGGCCCTGGCCTCCGTGCTGCCCAGGATCGCGGCGTTCTACGCGCAGTCCGTGATTCGGGCCTACATGGACGCGCTCGACGGGAAGCGGGTCTGAGATGGCGTTCAAGTGGTCGCTGATGGCGGACGTGTCGTCGGTGGTGAAGGCCGGGGCGGATGTCGAGAAGGTCGTCACGGAGATGGGCGACAGCCTCGACCAGCTCGGCTCCGAGACCGCCGCGGCGTCGGACGAGGCCGCGGGCAAGCTGGAGCGGAACTTCAAGCAGGCGTTCGACAAGGTCCAGGCCGACGCGAAGCAGACCGGCGACTCGGTCGGCTCCCGGGTCAAGGAGGGCACCGAGAAGGCTTCGGAGGGCACGACCGCGCTGAAGGAGAACGCGGCCAGCAACGCGAAGGAGATGGCCTCCAGCTTCGACGGGTCGGCGCAGTCGATCGCGGACGCCTTCCAAGGCCTCGCGGCCGAGGCGTTCGAGGGGTTCGGGCCTGCCGGTGTGGCTGCCGGGGTGGCTGCCGCGGTCGGACTCGGTGCCGCAGCCGCGGCGCTCCAGCAGGCAGCCGAGGACGCGCAGGAGGCCGTCGACACCACCCACGACCTGGCCGACGCCCTGCGGGAGACAGGCGGTGCCGCGTCTGAGGTGGCCGACTCGATGAAGGACATTGTCGATGAGAAGCAGTGGTTCGAGTACTGGCAGAACTTGCCGGTGGACCGGCTGCATTCCTACGCCGACGCGGTCCGTCTGGCCGGGGTGTCGTGGGACGACATGCGGCTTGCCGCGATGGGCAACGAGGACGCGCTCGCCCGGGTCAACACGCAGCTCGAGACCGCGAAGAACACGACGAAGGACTTCTACGACCTCCAGACGCTGACCACCGCGAAGGACTCGATCGACCGGCAGGCGGAGGCATACCGCAACGCCACCGAGTGGAACAAGGCCTACGCCTCCTCGGGGATCGAGGCTCAGGAGAAGGTCGAGGAGGCCCAGCAGCACGCCTCCGACGTGGCCGCCGATTGGGCGCAGTCGCTCAGCGACCACCTGAACGTGGCCGCGGACGGCCTGGACCAGTTCGTGAAGGACGGCAAGCTCAACCTGAACGAGTGGGCGGCCGAGGTCAAACGGCGGACGAAGGAGGTCGCCACCGTCGAGGACTTCAAGGTCGACGTATTCCCGAAGCTCTCACCGCAGGCCCAGGAGGAGTTCGCGAAGCTGCCGGTGGAGACGCAGGCCCAGATCGCCGAGGCCTACAAGAAGAGCCCCAAGAAGGTCGAGGCCATCCTCAAGGCCCAGGCGAAGCTCGAGGTCGACGCCAAGGACACCCACGTCGATCCGGTGAACATCCCGACCACGATCGACACGTCCGCCGCGCAGCAGCAGACCGAAGCCGCCGCCGCCGCCGCGCAGCACGAGGCCAACCGCACCGGCAACGTGATCGAGCTCAAGACCAAGATCGACCGGGACGAACTGCAACGCCAGGTCAACCGGGCTGCTGCGGGAATCACGGCACCCACGGTCTACGTCAACGTCAAGACCCGCAAGGAGATCCCGTGACCGCCAGCCTCACCAACGGCACCACGACCGTCGAGGTGGCCGACATCCTCGCCGCACCGCTGAGCCGGCCCCTGCGCCGCGACGTCCTCGACCAGACCAACGCCGCCGCGCCCAAGATCAACGCCGGCACCCCCGGCAAGCTCGCCGGGACGATCACCTACCTGTGCGACACCCTCGCCTCCGCGCTCGCCCTGGACGCCCTCTACCAGAGCGCCGCCACCATCACCTTGACCAGCGACGCCGGAGCGCCGCTAAACAGCCTGCAGCACGTCGCTGTGGGCGATCTCCGCTACAACGCCGAACGCGGCCTGCCCGGCCGGCCTTCGAAATGGACCATCACCGTCGAGATTAGGGAGCTGTAAACCATGCCCGTCACCCCGTGGGCCGCCGACTCACTCACCCACGTCCAGAGCCCCGTGGTCCAGCACACCTGGACCGTCTACGACGACTCCGCCGCCTCCCCGGTCGCGATCCCCGGCGCCCGCAACGTCAAGGTGACCCTTGACCGCGGCAAGGTGCCCTTCGGGGAACTCACCTTCGACGTGCCACTCCTGACCCGCACCAACGATCACACCTACGCCATCCCCTACTCCCCGCACTACCGGGTCGACGCCGGCTACATCCGCGACGGCGTCCCCGACACCCACCCGATCCTGCGGGCCTACCTCACCAACACCGAACTCGTCTTCACCCCCGAAGGCCCGATGCGCCGGATCACCGCGCAGACGATCGACACCGTCCACGAGTTCCCCTCGAACCGCTCCTACAACGTCTCCGACAGCTTCACCCGGGTGAAGCAGGTCACCGACGCCATCAACGCCTCCAGCACGCCGTGGTGGCGGCTGATCAACCTCACCGAGGAAGCCGGACTGCCCACCCCGACGTCCGCGCAACTGGCCGTCTTCCGGAACCTCAACCTCGACGTCGGGGACACCGTGGGCGACTTCCTGCGCTCCATGGCCGCCAGCCTCGGCCAGTGGATCAGGCCCGACCACCGCGCCACCCCCGTCACGAGCCTGATCATCGGCCCGCCCCGCGTCGACGCCAGCGCCGGATCAACCGACGTCACGCCCCTGGTCGAATCGGACACCCTCATCCGGCCCAGCCCCAACGCCGGAAACGTCCTCGACCTCACCATGAGCTGGCCCGACTCCACCGGAGCCCTCAAGAGCGCCCGCAAGGTCTACCCAGACCCCAGCCTCGATACGGTCGGCGTCTCGTGGGGGCTGATCATCGTCAAGCCCGTAAGCGTGCTCGCCAGGCCCGCGAACGGCACCAGCCTGACCGCCACCGACCCCACGGCCATGGCGTGGCTCGACAAGATCACCCGCGCCCGTGGTCAGCACACCTTCACCGGCCGGGCCGCCTACTGGCTCCAGCCAGGCGACTGGCTCGCCATCGGCTTCCCCTACACCGACGAAGGCACCAACACCACCGGCCACGACCAAGGCCCACTCGACCGGATCGAGTTCAACCTCGACTCCGGAACCATGAGCGTCACCTTCGACGCCATCTACTACGGCTAAGGAAAGGAGCCAGTAGTGTCCAGATCCCAGAACGGATGGCCGGTCGTCAAGTCCGGCTTGACGAGCCTTCCCCAGGTGACCGGCAAGGTCCGCACCGGCCCCGTGTGGGTCGTCATGTACTGGCTGTGCGAGTACTTCGCGCGGACCGTCGAACCCATCCGCAAGACCTGGTCGTGGGGCTGGGCGTACCGGAGGATCTCCGGGTCGGCCAAGTGGTCCAACCACGCCTCGGGAACCGCGATCGACCTGAACGCGCCCAAGCATCCCGCCGGCAAGGCAGGCACGTTCACCAGCGCCCAGGCCGCCCAGATCAACCTCATCATGAAAGCCGCCCGGGGCGTCCTCCGCTGGGGACACCTGTTCAAGGACGAGATGCACTTCGAGATCGCGCCAGGTGCCACTCCCGCCGAGGTGCAGCGGGTCGCGACCGTGATCCTGCAGGTCGCGCTGGCCGGGGTCGGCTACGACCCGGGGCCGGCGGACGGCATCCGAGGCCCGAGGACGAAGGCCGGCCTTCTCGCCTTCCAGACCGCCGCCGGCCTCACCCCGGACGGCATCGACGGCCCCCTGACCTGGGCCGCCATCACCACCGCACAACAGAAAGTGAACGCATGAACGACAACAAGGGAGCAGTGCCCACCGCCGTCACGATGGGTTTCGGCGTCGTGGTGTTCGTCGCCACCCTCGTGGCCTGGCTCTACGGCGAGAGCGTCCACGTGCCCACCACCATCCTGTGGACCGTCGCGACGCCGATCGTCCTCGCGCTGTTCGTCGGCCACCAGCTCGGCACCACGGCCGACGCCGCCCGGCAAGCCGCCACCCAGACGAACGGCACCCTCGAGGCCCGCGTCAAGGCAGCCGTGGCCACCGCCCTGGCCGATCGGGACGCAGCCCGTACCCGGCAGGCCCAGGGCGACATCAGCGCGGCGCCGACCACTCCCGTGGCCACCGCTCAGGACGACGAGCTGCCACCGCGCGCCGACACTTCCCAGTCCTAGAGGTTCCCCGTTGTCGACGACCGCTAGGGTGGCCAACATGGTGGAGCTGGCGATTGTCGGGATGGCAGTGCTGCTGTTCGTGGTGGGCTGCGTGATCATGTACCACGCGGGCATCTTCCTCCGCTAGCCGGCGAGCCTCAGCCCGGACGTGACCTCGACCGCCCGCCGGACACCCCCGGCGGGCGGTCGCACATACCTCTGCGTGGTGGCGACCGAGACGTGTCCCAGGAACTCGCTCACCTCGAGCAGGCCCACGCCGCCGGCGTAGGCGATCGTCCCGGCCCGGTGCCTCAGCGTGTGCAGCGTCCACCCGGGCGGCATCAGCCGGGACGCCAAGTTCCCGACCCTCTGGGCGCTCAGGTGCCCGTCCACGTCCCCAGGGAAGGCCCAGCCGCCGCCGGCGGTGCACGCGGCCAGCACGCGGCCCAGGAGCGGCTCCAGGAGCGGCAGCTCGCGCGGCCTGCCGCCCTTGCCGTGAGCGAGCAGGGTCGACCCGATCAGGGCCGGGGTGACGTCCCGCTCGTGCACCTGGGCAATCTCCGCCCGGCGCATGCCGAGCTGCGCGGCCAGGTCGAGGATCAGCCGGTCCCGGTCATCCCCGGCCCGCCGCGCGGCCGCGTAGATCGCCTCCGGAGTCGGCCGGGGTGACGCCGGCGCCGCCGGCACCCGGGGCAGCGCTTCCGCCGGCGACACCGAGCAGTAGCCGGCCCGGACGCCCCACCGCCAGAAGCTGCGCAAGGAGGCGTACACGCTCCGCCGCGTCTCCCGCTTCCAGTCCTGCGCCGCCACCCACTCGAGCAGCTCGCCGGCTGTCGTCGCCCACGGGTCGCCGCCCAGGGCACGAGCGGCGCGCTGCAGGTGATCGCGTCGGGTGGTGAGTGACGCAGGGGAGAGCTGCGCAGCCTGCAGGGTGATCATCCAGGCCGCGATCGCGACCCGCCACAACGCGGGGACGGGAAGGGTACAGGGGTGGGGCACACGGGGGAGGGTATTCCCGCGGTTCACCGCCCCGCGATGGCAAACAGGTCGCCGTCGTAGTCCGAGGCTCGCCCGGCCGGGTGCGACGATGGCCGGATGCCGTAACGCTGCTGAGCAGCCTGCCGCGTCGTGCCCAGGCCGCGCGCGATCTGCGACCACGAGAACCCGGCCGAGCGCTGTCCCCACACCGCCCGGGCGATCGCCTGCTCCAGCTCCTCGCGCAGCTCGAGCAGGCTGCCCAGGTCCTCCGGGTCCGCGTCCGCGACCCGCCGGCCATGCGCCCGGATCATCCTCGACACCATGTCCGCGAACTCGGGAATCTCACGCTCCCGCCGCGCACGCTTACTCATCACACACCCGCCAGCTAGTCCATCCCACGCGCTCCACGTCAGCAGGCACGAACGGGCTGTGATGGTGCTCTCCGCCCTTGACTGCGCTCGTCACGCGGACCCAGTCGGATGGCATTGACGGCTCGCTCAGCCGGGCGCGGATACACGTGGCGCCGAACGCATCTGTGACGATGCTCCCCACCGGCAGCGCGTCACGCTCGGTGTTTGTGGTGATCTCAGTGCCCATCAGGCCACCCGCCGTCCGGTGGTGATGTCGTAGACGGGTGCGGCCGGGCCGGAGGCTGCCCCCCGGTCGTGTCCGGCCCGGCCGGTCCCCCCGGACACGCGCCGGACGGCGCGCGAGACTACAGACCAGAAGGTTGGGGGTTCGAGTCCCTCCGGGCGCGCCGATGCTGGCCAGCGCCTCCGGTGATCCCCGGGGGCGTTGTTGTTCTCCCTGCCGGGTTGCGGCGTCCTGTGGTCCGTCTGGCACGCTTGGGTGCGTGAATCGACACTTCGCGTCCCCGGAGGACC
>PHEV01000129.1 GCA_002843035.1 Actinobacteria bacterium HGW-Actinobacteria-5
CCGGGGAACTCCTTGGTGATCGAGCGCATTTGAAGTATCTGGTTCATACCCAACTTCCTTGTGAGCACCGGGAACCCGGGGTGGGTCCAGCGGGTGCTGAGCCCACCCCGGTCCTCGCTATGCGCCTTACTTGGCGACGCCGGACTTGACTTCGTCCGCCGTCCAGTATCCGGAGTCGATCAGCAGCGACTGGATGTTGTCGGCGTAGACCGTGTCGACCTCGAGCAGGTAGGACGGGACAACCTTCTTGCCGTTGTCGTAGTCCTTCGTGTTGTTGGCCTCCGGGCTCTTGCCGCCCAGGAAGTCCTGCGCTGCGGTGACGGCCTCGGCGGCCAGCTTGCGGGTGTCCTTGAAGATGGTCGAGGACTGCACGCCGTCCGCGATCAGCTTCACAGAGGCGATCTCGGCGTCCTGACCGGTCACGATCGGCAGGCCTTCCTTGATCGTCGGGCCCATGCCAACGCCCTGCAGGGCGGTGATGATGCCGCGGGAGATGCCGTCGTAAGGCGACAGCACGCCCTTCAGGCCGGTGCCCTTGCCGCCGTAGGTGGACGTGAGGAGGTCCTCCATCCGCTTCTGGGCGGTCTCCTGCAGCCAGCGCAGCGTGGCGGCCTGCTCGATCGTGGTCTGCTTCGACTTCACAACCAGGGTGCCGTCATCGATGAACGGCTTCAGGGTGTCCTGAGCGCCATTCCAGAAGAAGTGGGCGTTGTTGTCGTCCAGGGAGCCGGCGAACATCTCGATGTCCTGGCCCTTGGCGGCATTCCCGGTGGCCTTGCCGTCGCGATCGGTGATGCCCATGCCGTAGAGCAGAGCGGTGGCCTGGGCCACGCCGACCTTGTAGTTGTCGAACGACACGTAGAAGTCGACGTTCTCGCTGTCACGGATCAGGCGGTCGTACGCGATCACCTTGATGCCCTTGGACGCGGCGTTCTGCAGCTGGCTGGTCAGGGCCGTCCCGTCGATGGCGGCGATGATGAGCAGCTTCGCGCCTGCCGTGATCATCGCGTCGATCTGCTGGGTCTGGGTCGGGATGTCGTCGTTGGCGTACTGGAGGTCGACCTTGTAGCCGGCCTTCTCCAGGCCCGCCTTCACGGCGTTGCCGTCGGCGATCCAGCGCTCAGAGGTCTGAGTCGGCATTGCGACTCCGACCAGCGTGTCCCCCGCAGCTTGGGAGGCCCCGGAGCCACCCGTCGTTGCGCCGCCCCCGGCGCCGGTGCCGCCACAGGCGGCAAGTGCGAATGAAGTGACGATAGCAATGATCGCCATTCCGATGCGTCGCATTTTGTTGATGCGCTCCTTCTCCTCATTGAGTCGCAGCCTCGGTTGGCTACGCCCGGCATCCGTTGCCGAGAGTTAAACAGATTCTTCACTACCTAATCCAGCTAGTCAACGCTGGGTTAGGTCCTGCTGAATAACGATTCCACAACGTTTCTCGAACTGCTCATTGAATGGCATAATAAGGCCATTCAAATCTACATGGGCCACCTCGCCGGCCCCGTCGACATTCCCCCTCTCCTGATCAACTGGAAACTCCTTGAACGACCTAGAAGCCCATGGCCAGCCGGTGGTAGGCGTTGTTCCAGCGCAGTTCCTTGAGGAACTGGCCGGTCCGGGTGCCCTCGCCGATCATGGCGAGCTCGATGCCGATCATCTCGGCGAGATCCGTGAGGTGCTCGGTGGTGAGCGCGGTGGACAGCACGGTGTGATGCGGTCCGCCCGCGGACAGCCAGCACTCGGTCGAGGTGGTGAAGTCCGGCTTGGCCTGCCAGACCGCGCGCGCCACGGGGAGCTTCGGCATGTCGGCCAGCGGCGGGACGACGGTGAGTTCGTTGCCGACCAGCCGGAAGCGATCCCCGAGGTCGCACATGCCGACGGTGACGCCGTCGCCCGGCATCGCGTCGAACACCATCCGGACCGGATCCTCACGGTTGCCGATACCGAGCGGGTGGATCTCGATCCGCGGCGTGCCCAGCGCGATGGACGGGCTCACCTCGAGCATGTGGGCGCCGAGGCTGAGCTCGCGGCCCGGCTCCAGGTGGTAGGTGTAATCCTCCATGAACGAGGTGCCGCCGGGCAGGCCCTGCGCCATGGTCATCAGGGTGCGGCCCAGGACGGCGGTCTTCCAGTCGCCCTCTCCGGCGAACCCGATACCCTCGCCCTCCAGGCGCTGCACGCCCAGGCCGGGCAGCTGACGCAGCCCGCCGAGATCCTCGAAGTTCGTCGTGAAGGCGCCGAAGCCACCCTCGACCACGAACGTGCGCAGTGCGGCCTCGATCCGGGCGCCGTAGCGCAGTGACTCGTGCCGGTCCGCACCCGGGTGCAGTTCGGGGGCCACGTCGTAGAGGTCCATGTACTCGCTGATCAGCGCGTCGACCTCGCCCTCGCTGACCTGGTTGTCGACGACGTCGACCAGGTCGTTGACGCCCCAGGTGTTCACCGAGACGCCGAAGCGGCGCTCGGCCTCGACCTTGTCGCCCTCGGTCACGGCCACATTGCGCATGTTGTCGCCGAACCGCACCAGCTTCAGGGTGCTCACCTCGGCCCGCGCCAGCGCCGCCCGCGCCCAGACCGCGATCCGCGCCACGACGCGGGGGTCGGACACGTGACCGGCGACCGTCTTGCGCGGCACGCCGAGCCGGGTGGCGATGTAGGCAAACTCGCGGTCGCCGTGGGCGGCCTGGTTCAGGTTCATGAAGTCCATGTCGATGCTCGCCCAGGGCAGCTCCACGTTCACCTGCGTGTGCAGGTGCAGGAACGGCTTGGTCAGGGCGTCCATCCCTGCGATCCACATCTTCGCCGGCGAGAAGGTGTGCATCCAGGCGATCACGCCGATGCAGTCGTCGTCGGCGTTCGCGTCCAGCATGACCCGGCGGATCGCGCCGGCGTCGGTGAGGGTCGGCCTGGCGACCACCTCGACCGGGATCGATTCCGCCGCCGCGAGCGCGCCCGAAATCTGCGCGGACTGGTCCCGCACCTGCAGGAGCACATCCTCGCCGTAAAGGCCCTGGCTGCCGGTGAGGAACCAGATCTGCTTGCTCATTTGGCACTTCCTTGTCCATAGACGTTCTGATAACGATCAAAGAGCCGGTCGATGTCCGCCTGCGGGATCGGTACTGGTTCCCCCAGTTGGCGCGCGAGGTGAACCGTGCGGGCGACGTCCTCCACCATGACCGCCGCCTTGACCGCGTCGCGGGCGTCCTTGCCGATCGTGAACGGCCCATGGTTGGCCATCAGCACCGCGCGCGACCGGCTCCCCGTCAGCGTCTCGACGATGCCGCGCCCGATCGAGTCATCCCCGATCAGCGCAAACGGACCCACCGGGATCTCTCCACCGAACTCGTCGCCGATCATGGTCAGGACGCAGGGAATCGGCTCCCGCCGCGCCGCCCAGGCGGTCGCGTAGTCCGAGTGGGTGTGCACCACGCCACCGACCTCGGGCATGTGCTTGTAGACATAGGCGTGCGCTGCGGTGTCCGAGGACGGGCTGCGCGAGCCCTCGACCAGATTCGCATCCAGGTCGCAGACCACCATCGACTCCGGCGTCAGGTCGTCGTACGACACTCCTGACGGCTTGATCACCAGCAGGTCGGCGCCAGGCACGCGCGCCGACACGTTGCCAGCCGTCCACACGACCAGGCCGTTGCGCGGCAACTCGGCATGCAGGGCGGCAACCTCCACCTTCAGGGCCTCCACCACGTCCCTCAGTTCGGCCGGGATCGAGCTCATCGCCCTTCCCCCCTGCCCGTACCGGTGGTCGTGGCTGTATTCATGGGCCTGACTAGGTGTTTCACTGGATCGGTCACCTCGCTGTGCTCCTGAGTGTTAGCGGCAACATCGCCTGCCAAGAAGGATGTTACCGGTATCACCAGCCAGCCGACACCATTTCCAGATAACAGTTTGATATCGGTAACACTGCCCGATCGGACGGCCGGCCGTCCCGGACTCAGCGGACCGGTCGCGACCGATCCACGTGGCTCAGCGAGCGCAGTCCGCGATCGAGGTGCCAGCTCACGAAGGCTGCCACCAGCCCGCTCCCCTGACGGATCGTCAGCTCCGCCACGTCCCTCGTTGCGGGCCAGTCACCGGCGAGCAGCGCGGCGAGGTAGGCCACGGTTGCAGGCGCCGGGTGCGCGGAACCAGGCGGCCTGCAGCGCCGGCAGACCATGCCGCCGAGTTGTGGGGAGAATGCCTCGTGCGGGCCGGCGGCGCCGCATCGCGCACAATCGGCCAGAGTGGGGGCGTAGCCGGCCAGGGCGATCGCACGCAGCAGGTAGGCGTCCATCACCATCGCGGGTGGCCGCAAGCCATCCGAGGTCCCGGACGTCAACGCGTGCAGGGCGCCCACCAGCAGCTGGTACTGCTGCAAGGACGGCTCCCCCTCCTCCGTGACCAGCCGGTCGGCCGTCTCGATCATCACCTGCCCGGTCGTGTAGCGCTCGTAGTCGTGAGCCAGAGGTTCGGAGTACGGGTGCAGGGTGACCGCCTGGGTGATCACGTCCAGCGTCCTGCCGGTGGCGAACTGCAGGTCGACGTGGCTGAACGGCTCCAGCCGTGCGCCGAACTTCGAGGATGTCCTGCGCACGCCGCGCGCAACCGCACGGATCTTCCCGTGCTGCCGGGAGAGCATAGTGATGATGCGGTCGGCCTCGCCCAGCTTGTGGGTACGCAGCACGACCGCCTCGTCACGATAGGTCGGCACGCGATCATTCTCCCCCGACCGGGGTGCCGTCTGCGCCAGGAGCTTCCGGCGAGCCGTTGTTAGCGCACACACTCGCCTGTCATGATGTCTGCGTCGGCAGCCCCGCACGAGGTCGCGAGGGCTGCACTAGAGGAGGATCAATGGAGATCGAGGGCATCCGCGCCGCCATTGCGGAGGGACGCACGGCACTGGGTATCGAGTTCGGCTCGACGCGGATCAAGGCGGTGTTGACCGGCCCGGACAACGCGCCGCTGGCGACCGGCGGACACGACTGGGAGAACCAATTCGCCGACCGGGTCTGGACGTACTCGCTGGATGCCGTGCACTCAGGCATGCGAGAGGCGTATGCGTCGCTCGCCGGGCAAGTGCGCGAGCAGTACGGTGTCGAGTTGCGCACGGTGGGCGCGATGGGTGTCTCGGCGATGATGCACGGCTACCTCGCCTTCGATGCGGACGGCGCGCTGCTGGTGCCGTTCCGGACCTGGCGGAACACCATCACCGGCCCGGCGTCCGAGGAGTTGAGCGCGCTGTTCGGCTACAACATCCCGCAGCGCTGGTCGATCGCCCACCTGTACCAGGCGATGCTCAACGGCGAGGAGCACGTCCCGTCGATCGCGTCGATCAACACCCTCGCGGGGTACGTGCACTTCCTGCTGACCGGCGAGCGGGTGTTGGGCGTGGGCGACGCGTCCGGCATGTTCCCGATCGACACCACCACCGGCGGCTACGACGCCACGATGCTGGGCCAGTTCGACGAGCTCGCCGCGAGCAGGGGCTACGGGTGCACCCTGGCCGCGCTGCTGCCGTCCGTACTGCCGGCGGGCGCGCCGGCCGGTTCCCTCACCGCTGCGGGTGCGGCGCTGCTCGACCCCACAGGGGTGCTGCAGCCGGGAGTGCTGTTCTGCCCGCCCGAAGGCGACGCCGGCACCGGGATGGTGGCGACGAACTCGGTTGCCGTGCGCACCGGCAACGTGTCCGCCGGTACGTCGATCTTCGCGATGGTCGTGCTGGCGCAGCCCCTGGCACGGATGCATCCGGAACTCGACCTGGTCACCACTCCCGCCGGAGACCTGGTCGCGATGGTGCACTGCAACAACGGCGCCAGCGAGCTGAATGCCTGGGCTGGCCTGTTCGGCGAGTTCGCCACCCGGATCGGCGCCACCGCGGACGCCGGGACCGTGTTCGAGACCCTGTTCACCGCGTCGCTGGAGGGTGAGCCCGACTGCGGCGGACTGCTGGCCTACAACTACCTCTCCGGCGAGCACATCACCGGCCTCGAGGAGGGACGCCCGCTGTTCGTGCGCACCCCCGACTCGAGGTTCACGCTGGCGAACTTCATGCGCACCCAGCTGTTCGCCGCCCTGTCGAGCCTGCGGATCGGGATGAACATCCTGCTCACCGACGAGTCGGTCGCGCTCGACTCCCTGTTCGCCCACGGGGGGCTGTTCAAGACCAGGGGTGTCGCGCAGCGCTACCTCGCCGCCGCCGTCAACGCGCCGGTCTCGGTCGGTGACATCGCCGGCGAGGGCGGGGCCTGGGGCATCGCCCTTCTCGCCGCCTACGCCCGCGACAAGGCGGACGGCCAATCGCTGGCCGACTACCTGACCACGAGCGTCTTCGCCGGCGCGGCCCTGGAGACGGTCGCCCCGGATCCGGCGGACGTGGCCGGCTTCGACACCTACCTCACCCGGTTCAGCAACGGCCTGGCCATAGAGCACGCGGCGGTCAGCCACACCTGACGCCGCCGGTTGAGCCTCGGGATGGCGGTCCCGTGGCGCCTCCCGGGTCCCGTGCGGGCCCGGGAGGCAATAGGCTCAGCCGATGGGAACCCTGCGGATCACGGTCGACCACACCGTACGGATCACCGCGACGTCGGCCCGCGTCCACGCGCTCGTTCACGGGTCCTCGACGATCGCCGCCGGAGTCGCCGGACGCAAGGCGGCACTCGTGGCTGACCTCGTCACCGAACTCGCCGGGCACGGAGTCGCCGAGGACGCCGTCGAAGTCGCGGGCGTGCGCCTGGCCACCAGGGACGGCGTCCTGCTGAAGAACCAGACCGTCGAGATCGACCTGGTCGTCGTGGCCGGAGCCGAGCAGCTTCCTGCGGTCCTCGGCGTCCTCGCCGACCGGCCGGGGGTCAGCGTGACGGACCTGGAGTGGACCTACGACGAGTTCGAGGCCAGCATCCCTGCGGCCGCCGCGGCGATGGCCATGGCCCGCCGCAAGGCGGACGCCGTCGCCGCTGCCGCCGGCCTTGAGGTGGTCGGCATCGAACAGGCATCGGACTCCTGGTCCATGCCGTCCCCGCGCCACGAGCAGCCGAGCCCGGTGATGTTCGCCGCCGGCGCGCGGGCAGCGTCCGCGCCGCTCGACCTGGGCCTCGAACTGAACGCCACCACAGGGCTCTCGGTGCATCTGAGCGTGGATTTCGCGCTGTCAGCCTGAGAATTCGCGCCGTCACCCTAGGCTGTGTGCATGCACCGGATCTCAACGCTGAGAGTGTCCCCGCTGTGCCTGGGCGGCAATGTCTTCGGCTGGACCGCGGACGGAAACGCGTCCGACGCGATTCTCGACGCCTACGTGGAGGCCGGTGGCAACTTCATCGACACCGCCGACAGCTACTCGACCTGGGTGCCGGGGCACCGCGGCGGCGAGTCCGAGAGCGTGATCGGCGGTTGGCTCCGCCATCGCTCCGACAAGGCCACCGTGGTGGTGGCCACCAAGGTCGGCAAGCATCCGGTGCACCGCGGGCTGCGTCCGGCCAACATCAAGATCTGCCTGGACGGCTCGCGGCGGCGGCTGGGCCTGGAGACGATCGACCTGTACTACGCCCACGAGGACGACCCCCACGTGCCGACGGCGGAGTGGCTCGGCGTGTTCGACCAGCTGGTGTCCGCCGGGGACATCCGGCACTACGGGTTGTCGAACTTCACCGCGGAGCGGGTCGCAGAGGTGGTCGGGGTGGCGACAGCCGAGGGGTTCGCACTCCCGGTCGCCGTGCAGCCCCAGTACAACCTCGTGCACCGCGCCGAGGTCGAGTCCGCAGGGCTGGGCGCGGTCTGCGCCGAGCACCACCTCGCGCTGGTGCCGTACTACGGGCTGGCCGCAGGCTTCCTCACCGGCAAGTACGCGCGGGACGAGCAACCGCACGGGCCGCGCGCCGCGCGGGTTCGCAGCTACGCGACCGAAGCCGGTTTCGACGTCATGGACGCGGTCGTCGGCGTCGCTGACGAACTCGGCATCGAACCTGCGACGGTCGCGCTCGCGTGGCTGCGCCAGCAACCCGGGGTGACCGCACCGATCGCTTCGGTCAGCTCGGTCGAGCAGGTCCCCGCGCTGATGGCCGCTGCCGAGGTGAGGCTCTCCCGCAGCCAGGTGCACCGCCTGACCAAGGCGTCCGCAGCCTTCGCCTGACCCCGAACACACGCCGAGGGCCACCGATTGTCGTCGAGCGCCAGCCTCCGGGGCTGGCCCTCGACGACAATCGGTGGCCCTCGATGAGATGCGGTCGCTCAGCCCTCGACAGAGCCCTCGATCTGCGTGGTGCCGCCGCTGTGCGAGACGCTGATCTTGCGCGGCTTGGCCTCCTCGGCCACCGGGATGCGCAGGCTCAGCACGCCATCGGCATACTCGGCCCCGATCTTGTCCAGCGCAACCCCGTAGCCCAGGGTCAGCTGCCGGGCGAAGGTGCCGGCCGGACGCTCCCGGACCAGCCACTTCTGCTCGTCGGTGGTCTCGACATTGCGCTGCGCCCGCACGGTGAGGGTGCGGTCGTCCACGTCCACGTCGATCGAGGCCGGATCCACGCCGGGAAGGTCGATCCGGGCGACGAAGACGTCGCCATCACGGAACAGGTCCATCGGCATCGCGGCGCTGGCCGGCGTCCGAGCGACGTCGGAGAACCAGCGATCCATCTCCCGGAAGGGGTCGTACGTACGTGCCATGTTGGGTCACTCCTATCGTCTCGTTAGCACTCTGCTTGCCCGAGTGCTAACGCCAGTCTGCATCCACCGCGACGCAATTTCAAGCAGGTTGAGTCTGGTCGACTCAGGTTGTTCGCCGGTGGCGGAATGGGCCCTCCCCGCCGGTTCGGCGATGCTGCGCCACGTGCCGAAACTCCTCGCGTTAGGCTGCCGACGTGGCTCAGCGCAAGCAGATCCGACCGCCCGTACCGCACCCGTCGGGTGCCCGTCCGCCCGCGATCGATGCCCGGGCACTCCCCGCGCACGTCGCGATCGTCATGGACGGCAACGGCCGCTGGGCGAAAGCCCGCAACCTGCCACGCACCGCAGGCCACGCCCGCGGCGAGGATTCGCTGTTCGACGTGATCGAGGGGGCCATCGAGATCGGCATCCCCTACCTGTCGGCGTACGCGTTCTCCACCGAGAACTGGCGCCGCTCCCCTGACGAAGTGCGCTGGCTGATGGGCTTCAACAGGGACGTGATCCACCGCCGCCGGGACCAGCTCGACGCGATGGGCGTGCGGATCCGGTGGGCGGGCCGGGCGCCGCGGCTGTGGCGCAGCGTCATCCGCGAGCTGCAGGACGCCGAGCGACAGAGCGCCGACAACCACGTGCTCACCCTGCAGTTCTGCGTGAACTACGGCGGCAGGGCCGAGATCGTGGACGCAGCCAGGGCCGTCGCCGAGGCGGCCCTGCGTGGCGAGCTCGACCCGTCCCGGCTCACCGAGGATCGGTTCCGTCGCTTCCTCGACGAGCCCGAGATCCCCGACGTTGACCTGTTCATCCGCTCCTCAGGCGAGCAACGGACGTCCAACTTCCTGATCTGGCAGTCGGCCTATGCGGAGATGGTCTTCATGGACCGGCTCTGGCCCGACTTCGACCGACGTGACCTGTGGCGCGCAGTCGAGCAGTACGCCCACCGGGATCGCCGCTACGGAGGCGCCGAACCGAACCAGGTGCAGTGACCAGCGGCACGCGACGGTGGTGAGCCGGCCGCCTCACCGGGCGCGCGGACGCGGTGGAGCCTTCCGATCGCGTGGCCGACGGACTCCATGCCGGAGAGGTTCTGCGCCTGCTCGATGTCGGGCTCGGTGGCGTTACCCGCGGTGATCGCGGACGCGTGCCCCGAATCCAGTTCACCGACCAGTGCGGACACCTCTCCGCCGACCAGCCCCAGCTGCGAGTACTGCTCGAGACGGGTGCGCGAGTCGGCGATGTCGAGGTTGCGCATGGTGAGCTGGCCGATCCGGTCCAGCGGACCGAACGCGGCGTCGCCCACCCGCTCCATGGACAGCTTCTCGGGGTGGTAGGAGAACGCCGGACCCTCGGTGTCGAGAATCGACCAGTCGTCGCCGCGGCGCAGCCGCAGGGTGACCGAGCCGGTGACCGCTGAGCCGACCCAGCGCTGCAGCGACTCACGGATCATCAGTGACTGCGGGTCGAGCCAGCGGCCCTCGTACATCAGCCGGCCGAGCTTGCGTCCCTCGAGCTGGTAGCTCGCGAAGGTGTCCTCGTTGTGGATCGCGGTGACGAGCCGCTCGTAGCAGATGTGCAGCAGTGCCATGCCAGGGGCCTCATAGATGCCGCGGCTCTTCGCCTCGATGATCCGGTTCTCGATCTGGTCGCTCATGCCCAGGCCGTGGCGTCCGCCGATCGCGTTGGCCTCCAGAACCAGGTCGACGGCGGACGCGAAGGTCTTGCCGTTGATCATCACCGGGCGGCCCTGCTCGAAGCTGACCGTGACATCCTCGGCAGGGATCTGCACGGCCGGGTCCCAGAACCGCACACCCATGATCGGCTCGACGATCTCGATGCCGGTGTTGAGGTTCTCCAGTTCCTTGGCCTCGTGGGTGGCGCCCCAGATGTTGGCATCGGTGGAGTACGCCTTCTCCTTGGAGTCCCGGTAGGGCAGACCCCGCTCCGCCAGCCACTGCGACATCTCCGCGCGACCGCCGAGCTCGCGAACGAAGTCCGCATCCAGCCACGGCTTGTAGATGCGCAGCTGCGGATTCGCCAGCAGGCCGTAGCGGTAGAACCGCTCGATGTCGTTGCCCTTGTAGGTGGAGCCGTCGCCCCAGATCCACACGTCGTCCTCGCGCATGGCGCGGACCAGCATCGTGCCGGTGACGGCGCGACCGATCGGGGTCGTGTTGAAGTAGGTCCTGCCGCCGGTGCGGATGTGGAACGCCCCGCAGACCAGGGCGACCAGTCCCTCCTCCACCATCGCGGCGGTGCAGTCGACCATGCGCGAGATCTCGGCCCCATAGGCACCGGCGCGCCCGGGTACCGAGTCGATGTCGGGCTCGTCGTACTGGCCGAGGTTCGCGGTGTAGGTGCACGGGATCGCACCCTTCTCGCGCATCCAGGCGACCGCGACGGACGTGTCCAGGCCGCCGGAGAAGGCGAG
>PHEV01000130.1 GCA_002843035.1 Actinobacteria bacterium HGW-Actinobacteria-5
CTTGGGAGAAGGAGAGCGACCGCACGGACCAGACGACCCATGGGCCCGCCTCCCACCGCTCGTGACGTACCGAGGCGGATGCGCTTGCCGAGCGGCAGATCAGTGCGGATCTCTGTACGGTCGTCGTGTGGTACTCCAGCTGGTTGGATCGGACATCGTTCACCTCGACAAGAGCACGTTCATGTGGGTTCAGATGACCCACTTCGCCATCGATGTCGACCAAGCCGATGTCGAGATTCTTGCGTCCCTCATCGGTAGTCCTGAATACACACACGACTACGCATCGCCATTCCCGTCGGAGAGCGCACCATTCGGAACGCCGATCCATGGCCGCTGGTTCTTGAACGCGATCAACGTT
Source organism: Actinobacteria bacterium HGW-Actinobacteria-5 (assembly GCA_002843035.1). Lineage (GTDB taxonomy): Bacteria > Actinomycetota > Actinomycetes > Propionibacteriales > Propionibacteriaceae > Propionicimonas. Next base: position 359 of record PHEV01000130.1, read on the forward strand.
GACCGGTTCGAGACAACAACAGCCGATCGAGCGGAAGCCGACCTCCACAGCTGGGCCAACGAGCAAGACTGGACAGAGCCTGGCTACCGACAGCCGCCTGACGCGATGCACCGACTTCAAGCGGTCTACTCGCTACTCAGAGCAGGAGACATCTACAAGCTTCACAACCCTGGGCCCGAAGCCGAGCACGACTACGGCTTCGTCACGGCCGGCATGGGCTTCCACGAGTTCATCGTCATCGACCGTCGCACCGCGACGCTCCACGTCATCGTCGCGTCTGACGACTGACGCCCGCACGCTTTGGTGGCTGGACGGGCGCCCGCTCGGGCCTCAATCTTCAGGTAATGCCGGACGACATACCGCGTGCGAGAGCTAGAGTCCCCCCCCCCGGAAACAGGAACCCTCAAGTGAAGCCAGTGCTCAGGGCCCTCGCAGCCCTCACCACCGCCCTTGCGCTGTCAGGCTGTGGCCTCGAGAGCGAACGACCCAACATCTGGCTCGAAAACAACTCAGAACAGACCGTCATCCTGCAAGCACGGGCAGACGGGACCCCCGTACCGAAGGTGACTGCACCGCCCGGCACCAGGCAGTGGAGCGGCATGTCTCCGCTCAAGGGCTACTGCGCGGCCAACTGGGAAATCGTCGACGCCACAGGCAAGGTGCTGAAGAAGATAGACAGAGTCTGCGCATACGACACAGTCGTCTACCCCTGAACCCCGGAAGACTTGCCTGGCTGCCGTGCCCAGCGCGCGACTCTCGGCATGAGCGCGCGACTCTCTGGCCTACGGAGGGTTGGCCGGCGCGCTGCGCGAGCTTGACCGCCCGGAGCCTCGGCGAGCCAACCTCGGCTGGCGATGAACTCCCTGGAGTCCATCGTCAGGCGTGCGTGGACCCAGGGCAGATCGCACGCATGTAGCACGGAATCGTGGATCCACCCGACCTCTTCAGCGTATTGCCTAGTCAAATACGCTATACGATCGTGCCGGAGAAGGGACTCGAACCCTCACGCCCATGGGGCACAGGAACCTAAATCCTGCGTGTCTACCAGTTCCACCACTCCGGCCAGCGCGCCGCAGTCTAGTGGCGGGAGGGACGTCGTACCGGGTCGGTGCGTGCAATATACCCCCAGGGGTATATTGTCGCTGCGTGCAGACACCACAGTTGACCAGTGCAGCCCCGGCCCGCGAGTCCGAGCGCCAGCGGCTGGAGCACTTCCCGGTCGGCGCCTTCGCCGTGGTGATGGGACTGGCGGGCACCGCCGTCGCCTGGCTGAAGGCCGCGGCCTTGTGGCCGGTCCCTCCCCTGGTCGGACGCGGTCTCGCCGTGTTCGCTCTCGCCACCTTCGCACTCGTCGCCGTGGCCTACGCCGTGAAGGCGATCCGCCACCGCAGCGCGGTGATCGCCGAGTGGGGCCATCCGGTCAAGTCCGCGTTCACGGCAACCATCCCGATCTCGCTGCTGGTGCTGGCTATCGGCTTCCTCGAGTGGGCGCCCGGATTCGCCGCCGTGTTGTGGTGGACGGGTGCCGTCCTGCAGGCCGTCGTGACGCTGTGGGTCGTCCGCACCTGGATCGCGGACGCCCGGATCGAGCACGTCCACATCCACCTGGCCTGGTTCATCCCCGCGGTCGGCAACATCGTCGCCCCGATCGCCGGGTCCGGGTTCGCCCCGCCCGCGGTGAACTGGTACTTCTTCGGCATCGGGATCGTCTACTGGCTGGGCCTGCTGCCGATCGTGCCCAGCCGGCTGTTCACAGTGGGCACCCTGCCGCCGCGGCTCTCCCCCACGCTCGCGATCCTGATCGCGCCTCCCGCCGTCGGTGCGCTGGCCTGGGTACGCCTGGGCGGCAGCTTCAACGACCCGCTGGTGAAGATCCTGCTCGGCGTGGCCGTGTTCCAGCTGCTCCTGCTCGCGGTCCAGGCTCCGGCCCTGCGCCAGATGCCGTTCGCGATCAGCTCCTGGGCCTACAGCTTCCCGCTTGCCGCGCTCAGCGCTGGCCTGATCGGCTCGAGCGCGAGCGGCGGCATCGACTACGGCTGGTTCGCCGCGCTCGTTCTCGCCGTTGGCCGTGCGCACCGGGATCGCCGTCGCACGGCACGAGATCTGCCGCCCGGAGTAGCCGACACGCGGCGAGGTCCTCAGCCGGCTCAGCGCGCCGATGCCGGACGCAGCCGCGGGTCGTCCGCGGCGAAGGTACGCACCGGACCCGGCGCCGAACCGGCGGTCTCGAACCGGACGGTGACCCGGCCGAGCCCGGAACCCCACACCCAGCCCTCGCCGAACTCCTCGTGGACGACGTCGGAGCCCGGCAGCCACCCCGATGGACGCCGGGTCAGCGGCGCCTCGGCCTCCTCCACGACCCGGCCGGGAGCGGGGTCGCCGAGGTCGAACAGCGGCTCCTGCGCCACTTCCACCAGCCCGGAGACCCCGACACCGAGCAGCCGGACGCCGCCGGCAGTGTCGAGCCCGTCCAGCAGGTCTCGCGCGACCCGGCCGACCACCTCAACCCGGTCGGTGGCACCGTCCAGCGTGCGGGAGCGACTCACCGAGGAGAAGTCCGGCCAGCGCACCTTCACCGTCACCGTGCGGGCGAACAGCTCCGCCTTCACCAAACGCTGCACGACCTGCGAAGCCTGGCGTTCGGCGATCCCGGCCAGAATCCCCGCATCCGCGATGTCGTGCTCGAAGGTGTCCTCCACCGAGATCGACTTCGTCTCGCGTTCGGGCTGAACCGGCCGCTCGTCGTCAGCCCTGGCGAGGGCATAGAGGTGCTCGCCGCCCGCTTTGCCCAGCTCACGGACCAGCTCGGCCGATGACAATCGCTGCAGGTCGGCCACCGTACGCACACCGAGCCGGCTGAGCCGGTCCATGGTCGCCGGCCCGACGCCCGGGATCGCGCGGGCCGGCAGCGGCGCGATCGTGGCCACCTCGGTGCCCGGTGCGACCAGCCGGACACCGTCCGGCTTGGCGAGTTCGCTGGCGACCTTCGCGATGAACTTCGAGCTGCCCAGGCCGACCGACGCCGTCAGGCCGCCGGTGGCCGCGTTCAGGCGCGCCCGCAGGTCCGTGGCCAGCTCTCGCAGCGACGCCTCATCCAGCGGACGCTCCGGGCCGGCGGCCAGGTCGACGAACGCCTCGTCGAGACTGAGCGGCTCGACCAGCGGCGACAACTCGCGCAGTAGCCCCATCACGATGCCGCTCGCCTCGCGGTAGGCGTCGAAGCGCCCGGCCAGGAATGCCGCGTGCGGGCAGCGCCGCCTCGCCTCGCTCATCGCCATCGCCGATCCGACGCCGAACCGCCGCGCCTCGTAGGACGCCGTGGACACCACACCGCGCAGCCCGATTCCGCCCACGATCACCGGCTTGCCGCGCAAAGACGGCTTGTCGCGCTGCTCGACGGCCGCGAAGAACGCGTCCAGGTCGAGGTGCAGCACAGAGGCCCGGGCCCGCACGCTCACACCAGCGATTCGAGGTAGGCGACGCCACGGGGTGAGAGCCGGTAGCCGACCCGCAGGCTCTCGGTGAGTCCGAGCGCCTTCAGCCGGCGGATGTCGGCCTTCATCGGCGCCACCTCCCGACCCAGCAGCGCCGCGAGCTCGGTGGAGATCACGCCCGGGTTGTCGCGGATCCACTCCAGGATCGGGCTCGTCCACGGGCCGGTGCGCCTCCCGGCGTCCAGTCTCGCGACGGCGGCCCTGAGCCGGGCCAGGTCGTCCGCGTCCGGTACCTGCGCGCGGAGCTGGACGCGGGGATCCTCCCCCACCCAGGACAGGCTGATCCGGTAGACGTGCTCGCCGCCCTTGCCCGCCCGAGGGCTGCGGGATGCCGTCCGCTTCGGAGCGAGCTGGTGGCGCAGGGCGTCCGCGTCCGGGTAGCCCGCCGCGGCCGCGTCGCCATCCGTGAGCGAGTTGAGGTCGCCGACCTCGCTCACCCGATCGAAGCGAACGATGCCCGCGCTGGTCAACTGGGTGCCGCCCGCCTTCACCCGCGGCTGCTCCCAGCGCCGGAACGCGAGGATGATCGTGCCGATGCGCACACCCTCGGCGACCGCGGCCGGCAGCAGCATCAGCGTCGCCGGTAGTGGACGAAATCGAACCCGTCGTGCGGCTCGCGGGACACCTCGAACCAATCCGACGGGTCGACCTCGGGGAAGTGGACGGATCCCTCGGCCTGCGCGTGAACCTCGGTGAGGTCGAGGTCGGTCAGCTGCGGCCAGGCCTGCTCATAGACGCTGCCGCCGCCGGCGACGAACACGAGGTTGTCCAGGCCGCGGGCGAGTTCGATCGCCGCCTCGACCGAGGGGGCGGTGGCGCCGTCCGCTCGTCCGTCGGTGGGCAACGCGACACTGTCGGGCCGGCTTGTCACCACGATGGTGGTGCGTCCGGGCAGCCAGCGTCCGATCGCGTCGTGGGTGCGCCGGCCCATGACCAGGACGTGCCCGCTGGTGACCCGCTTGAACCGGGCCCAGTCCTCCGCGATCTCGAAGGGCTGGCGTTCCCCGTCGCCGATCACCCCGTTGGCGTCGACGATCGCAATGGCGATGAGCGGCACGCGGTCCTCCTTGTTGTCGGGCCGATGCTAGCCCGCTTCGCCGACAGGAGCGCTCGCAGATACACCACCCCCGCAGCCATTGACACGTCTTCCCCGCGGCCGAAGACTGGAATCGTCGCGGCGAACCCCGGCCGCCCCGGACCATGGTGCCCGCAAGAGCCCCGGGGAGGGATCTGGATGAGATTCCGGTTCACAGCCTTCGCCACCGCCGTCCTCCTGCTGGGCTTTCCGGCACCGCCCGCCCTGGCCGCGACGCCGGAAGCCCCGGCCCTCGTGGCACCGGCCAGCGGCAGCACCGCCGGCTCACTGGCCATTCCCCTGACCGTGACCGCCTCCGATCCCGACGGGGACGGCCTGGACGTGCGCTTCGAGGGACGAGTCGCCGGCTCGACCGTGCCCGGGGACGCGACCGGCGACCCGTTCACCGTCGTGGTGCTCCCCGACACCCAGAACTACACCTACGGCGGCCGCCAGGGCATCATGTCGGGCCAGACGCAGTGGGTCGTGAACACCCGCTCCTCGCTCAACACCGCCATGGTGATCCACCTCGGCGACCTGGTCAGCGAGTACGACAACCTCACCCAGTGGGGCTACTCCTCCGCAGCGATGAAGATCCTCGACGACGCGAACGTGCCCAACACGGTGCTGCCCGGCAACCACGACTTCGCCACCGACACCGGGGAGTTCACGCAGTACGACGCCGCCTTCCCGCCCTCGCGCTACGCGGACGCCACCTGGTCGCCGAGCACGGCCCGCTGGGGCGGCTATCTCGGCCAGAACCAGTTCGGGACCGACGCGATCGACCGGCGCAACATGGACAACTTCGCCCTGTTCCGCGCCGGAGGCCGCGACTTCCTCGTCCTCAACCTGGAGTGGGAGGCCCCGGCGTACACGCTGGACTGGGCGGCGAAGGTCCTGGCCGCCTACCCCGAGCGGATCGCGATCCTGGCCACACACAGCTTCGTCGGGATCGACGGGCAGCGCAGCACGCTCGCCCAGCGGCCCGGCGGCACGCCGCCGAACCAGCTCTGGTCGGAGTTTGTCTCCCAGCAGTGCTCGATCCGGCTGGTGGTCAGCGGCCATTACCACGACGGGGACGTCGGCGAGGCGAACCGCTCCGACCTCAACCGCTGCGGGCGGCCCGTCCAGCAGGTGCTCACCGACTACCAGGACCGGGCCAATGGCGGCGACGGCTGGCTTCGCTACTACACCTTCGACCCCGCGGCGGGGACGTTGCACGCGACGACCTACTCGACGAGCCTGGACCGGTACGAAACCGACGCCGACTCCTCCTTCACGGTTCCCTTCGACCTCTCCGAACCCCAGCCCGCGCCGTTCACCACCATCGCGACCGTGCCGGTGGCGTCGGGCGGCACCGCGTCCACGACCTGGTCCGGCCTCGAGCCGGACACCACCTACGAGTGGCGGGCCGTGGCCGGGGACGGCACGTCGAGCGCGATCTCTCCGACCTGGACGGTGCGGACCCCGAAGAGCTCAGATCTGGTCGACGACACCTTCACCCGCACCGTGAACAACGGCTGGGGCGCCGCGGACGCACAACACGCCTGGCAGGCGAAGTCCAGCCCGATCGCCTACTCCGTCGACGGCAGTGCCGGACGGATCACCGCAACGCCCGGACAGACCCGGGGCGTCTCCCTGACCGGCCTCGACCAGACCGGCATCGCGATCACGACCGACCTCTCCCTGGCCCAGGCGGCCACCGGCTCGGGGACCTATGTCTCGCTGCTGGGCAGGCTGGCCGGGACGAACAGCTACCGCGCGAAGCTGCGCTACCTGGCGGGCGGAACGCTGAGCCTCAGCCTGGTCCGCTACCTCGGCTCGGAGACCACCCTCGCATCGAAGACAGTCAGCGGCATCACCGTGAGCCCCGGAACGGGCCTGCGCGTCCGCTTCGAACTGGACGGGACCGCACCGACCACGCTGCGGGCCAAGGTCTGGCGGGTCGGCACCGCGGAGCCGGCCGCCTGGGGAGTGACCGCGACGGACGCGACCGCCGTTCTCCAGTCTTCCGGCACCGTCGGCCTCGACGTCTACACCTCCAGCGCTGCGGGCGCGGCTTCGACCGTGTCCGTGGACCGGTTCATGGCCAGCCCGGTCGGCCCGGTCACCCCACCGGCCAACCAGGTACCCACCGCCGTGATCGACACCCCCACCGTCACCGACCTCACCGTCCACTTCTCCGGCACCGGTTCCACCGACCCCGACGGCGCTGTCACCGGCTACGCCTGGGACTACGGCGACAACTCCACCGGCGCGGGCCCTGCCCCCACCCATAGCTACGCCGCCGCCGGCACCTACACCGTCACCCTCACCGTCACCGACGACGACGGCGCCACCGCCACCGCCACCCGCCCGGTCACTCTCACCGCCCCACAGCCGAACCCGGGGCCCCTGGCGGAGGACACCTTCACCCGCAGCGTCGGCAACGGCTGGGGTGCGGCGGACACCGGCGGGCCATGGACCCTCACCGGCTCGACCTCCCGCTACCAGGTGTCCGCGGGCGTGGGCCAGCACGTCCTCACTGCTGGGGGCTCCTCGGCCACCTCGACCCTGGCCGGCGTCGACTCCACCTCGACCGACGTGCGCGCGACCCTGGTCTGGAGCCGTGGCGCGTCCGCGGGCACCCTCTACGCCGCCGTCCTGGCACGCCGGGTCGGCACCTCCGGCGACTACCGCTGCAAGGTGGTGGTCAGCACCGCTGGAGCGGTCACGCTGCAGGCCGTCCGCACGGTCGGGAACACAGAGACCTCACTCGGCTCGGCCCGGGTGAGCGGCCTCACCCAGGCCTCGGGGACCGCCTACCGGGTGGCCTGCCGGGCCGTGCCCGGCGGCGGCGGCACGATGCTCAGTGCGAAGTTCTGGCGGGTCGGCGGCGCCGAGCCCGGTTCGTGGCAGGTGACGGCGACCGACACCACGGCGAGCCTCCAAGCCGCGGGCGGGATCGGGTTCTGGACCTACCTGTCGAGCACGTCGACGGCGCCGGTGACCACGAGCATCGACGACCTGCTCGCCACCGATCCGGACGCGTGACTACACCGCGATCGGGGCCTTGATGCCCGGGTGCGGGTCGTAGCCGACCACCTCGATGTCACTTAACTCGAAGGCGTCGATCTCGGTCACGTCGGGATTCAGCAGCAGGGTGGGCAGCGGCCGCGGCTCCCGGCTGAGCTGCAGTCGGGCCTGTTCGAGGTGGTTGCTGTACAGGTGGGCGTCGCCGAGGGTGTGCACGAAGTCACCCACGCCCAGCCCGCTGACCTGGGCGACCAGGTGGGTGAGCAGTGCGTAGGACGCGATGTTGAACGGCACGCCGAGGAAGATGTCGGCGGAACGCTGGTAGAGCTGGCAGCTGAGCCGACCCCGCGCAACGTAGAACTGGAAGAACGCATGGCACGGCGGCAGGGCCATCTCGGACAACTGCCCCACGTTCCAGGCGCTGACGATGTGCCTGCGGCTGTCGGGGTTGCTCCGGATCGATTCGATCACGCCCTTGATCTGGTCGACATGCCCGCCGTCCGGAGTGGGCCAGGAACGCCACTGGTAGCCGTAGATCGGGCCGAGGTCGCCGTTCGCGTCCGCCCACTCGTCCCAGATCGTGATGCCGTTGTCGTGCAGCCAGCCCACGTTCGTCGAGCCGCGCAGGAACCACAGCAACTCACCGAAGATGCTGCGGGTGTGCAGCTTCTTCGTGGTGAGCAGCGGGAAGCCCTCGTTCAGGTCGAAGCGCATCTGGTAGCCGAACACGCTGCGGGTGCCGGTGCCGGTGCGGTCGGATTTCTCCACGCCGTGGTTGAGCACGTGGTCGACCAGGGCGAGGTACTGCTTCATCGCTGGGCCTCCAATGCCTGGAGCAGCAGCGGGACGACCGCTCGCACGGCCTGCCCGCGGTGGCTGATCGCGTCCTTCTGCTCGGGGGTGAGCTCTGCGTTGGTCACCTGGTTGCCCTCGGCGATGAAGATCGGGTCGTAGCCGAAGCCGTTGCCGCCGCGCGGCTCGAGCACGAGACGTCCCTCCATCACGCCGCGCACGATGTGCTCCTCACCGGTGGGGGTGACCAGCGCCATCGCACAGACGAAGCGGGCCGTGCGATCGGCCGGCTCGGTGTCGGCGAGTTGCGCGATCAGCAGCTCGAGGTTGCGCTGGTCGGTGGCGTCGGGGCCCGACCACCGGGCCGAGCGGACGCCGGGCATCCCGTTGAGCAGGTCGACCTCGAGACCGGAGTCGTCGGCGACGGCGAGCGTGCCGGTGGCTGCCACCGCGGCCCGGGCCTTGAGCAGCGCGTTGCCCTCGAAGGTGCGCTCGGTTTCGGCCGGCTCGGGATAGGCGGGAAAGGCACCCAGGCCGCGGACGTCGGCATCAACCCCCGCGGCAGCCAGGACGCGATGCAGTTCTGCGGCCTTCTTGGCGTTGTGGGTGGCGACCACCACGACGTTCACCGGACCACTCCCAGCGCCTCCTGCTGCAACCTGGTCAGCTCAGCGCAGCCAGCCAGCCCGAGGTCGAGCAACTCGTCGAGAACGGCCCGGCTGAACGGCTTGCCTTCTGCGGTGCCCTGCACCTCGACCAGGTCGCCGGTGCCGGTGGCGACCACGTTCAGGTCGACCTCAGCGTTCGAATCCTCCACGTAGGGCAGATCGAGCATCGGTACGCCCTCGATCACGCCCACCGAGACCGCGGCGACACTGCCGGTCAGCGGTTCGCCCGCCAGCGCACCGCGCCCGCGCAGCCACTGCACCGCGTCAGCCAGCGCAACGTAGGCACCCGTGATGGACGCCGTGCGGGTGCCTCCGTCGGCCTGGAGCACGTCGCAGTCGAGCACGATCGTGTTCTCCCCCAGCGCCTTGTAGTCGATCACTGCGCGCAGGCTGCGCCCGATCAGGCGGGAGATCTCGTGCGTCCGGCCGCCGATCCTGCCTCGTACCGACTCCCGCTCGCTGCGGGTGTGGGTGGATCGCGGCAGCATCGCGTACTCACTGGTCACCCAGCCCAGGCCGCTGCCCTTGCGCCAGCGCGGCACGCCCTCGGTCACCGACGCTGCCACGAGGACGCGGGTGGCGCCGAACTCGACCAGCACCGAACCCTCGGCGTGGTCGAGCCAGTTGCGGGTGATCCGCACCGGGCGGAGATCGGAGGGGGACCGGCCATCAGCTCTGTTCACGGCGATCACCCTATCGGCGGGATCGGACACTGCACCGTGCGCGCACCTGCGCGGGAACGACTCCGGCGGGACACGCCGGCTCATTCGCCGGGATCGGGCGCGAAGAGTTCGGGAACTACGCACAATGAACACACGGATTTGCCAACCTCGATACCCCCGGGGGTATATTGTTCCTGTCGTCATCGCCAACACCGTGATCTCGGCAGGCAACCAGTAATCAGCAAGAGGAGTTCATACGATGTGTCGTCCCGTCACCTGCAATGTCTGCGGCAAGACCACCTGGGCCGGCTGCGGTCAGCACGTGGCCCAGGTGAAGGCCATGGTCCCGGCCGCACAGTGGTGCGGCGGCAAGCACTCCGAGGCTGAGCTGGCCGCGGCCAAGCCCAAGGGCTTGTTCAGCATCTTCGGTCGATGAGGTTCGCCGGGACGGCCGCAGCCCTGGTGGCTGCGGCCACCCTGCTGGCCGGCTGCTCGAGCAGCACGGTCAGCGTGTCCGCCGGGCCCACCGCGGCCTCGGCGCCAGCGGCTGGCGCGACCCTGTCCCCATCCGACTTCGCCGCGGCGGCCAAGCTGCCCGACACCGTCCTGCTGGACGTGCGGACCCCGGCGGAGTTCGCGTCCGGGCACCTGCCGGGCGCGGTGAACATCGACATCGAAGCCGCCGACTTCGGCCAGAAGATCATGTCGCTCGACCAGAGCAAGAGCTACGCGGTGTACTGCCGTAGCGGCAACCGCTCCAAGGCGGCGACGACCGCCATGCAGCAGGTGGGCTTCACCAGGCTCTTCGACCTCGGCGGCGGTATCAACGCCTGGAAGTCGGCTGGCGGCGAGGTCGTCACAGGCTGAGCCCCTGGCCACCATCGTGCCCAGTTCCTCCTCCGGGCACTCTCTGCACCGTCGCCGGCTGCCCCCCCTCAGCCGGCGACGGTGTAGACCTGTTCGACACGGTCCACGAAGCCACCCATCAGCCGGCGCCCGATACCGGCGAACAGCTCGGGACTGCCCGTGGTCAGGAACTGCAGCTGGGGCGAGCGACGTTCGGAGTGCAGCAGCCCGGCGTCGGTGAGCGTCGCGAACACCTCCTTGGCACATTCCTCCGCCGAGGAGACCAGGGTGACGTCGTCGCCGATCACGTAGGAGATCACTCCGGCGAGCAGCGGGTAGTGCGTGCAGCCGAGGATGAGCGTGTCGATGCCCGTCTCCCGCAACGGCAGCAGGTAGCTGCGGGCGGCGTCGAGGAGTTCGGGCCCGCCCGTGATCCCGGCCTCCACGTACTCCACGAACAGCGGACACGGCGCGGTGACGAGTTCCACATCCGGAACCGCGACCAGTGCGTCGTCGTAGCTGCCCGACGTAGCCGTGGCCTCGGTGCAGATCAGCCCGATCCGCCCGGTCCGGCTCGCCCTGACCGCCCGGCGCGCTGCCGGCAGGATCACGTCCACCACCGGCACGTCGTAGCGCTCCCGTGCGTCCCGCAGCACCGCGGAGGAGGCCGAGTTGCACGCGATCACCAGGGCCTTCACCCCGGTGCCGGCGAGGTAGTCCAGGCACTCCAGGGCGTACTCGCGCACCTCGGGAATGGACTTGGTGCCGTACGGGGCGCGGGCGGTATCACCCAGGTAGACCATGTCCTCGTTCGGCAACTGGTCGAGCAGTGCCCGGGCCACCGTGAGCCCGCCGAAGCCGGAGTCGAAGACGCCGATCGGGGCATCGCTGAGTGTCACGAGCACCGACTTTAGGCCTGCGGCGGACCACCCACCAACCGCGACCACCAGCCGCAGCTTCA
>PHEV01000288.1 GCA_002843035.1 Actinobacteria bacterium HGW-Actinobacteria-5
CTCGAGATCGACCACATCTCCGACCACCTCTACACCGCCGGCCAGCCCGACCCCGACCTGATCATCCGAACCTCGGGGGAGCAGCGGATGTCGGGATTCCTGATCTGGCAGTCCGCGCACTCGGAGTTCTACTTCTGCGAGGCGTTGTGGCCCGACTTCCGCAAGGTCGACTTCATCCGCGCGCTGCGCTCCTACGCCCAGCGCGAGCGCCGCTACGGCCGCTGAGAACCGGGACTGGCGATGCGCATCCAGCAGGACGAGCCGGACGGCCCGGTGACCGGACGTGCCCTGTTCCTGCCCGGCGTGAACTACCACGTCCGCCGGCACGGCCTGTTCTGGCCGGCGCGGACCCTGCTCGACCACGGCTGGCACCTGACCCGCGCCGAATGGGACGCCGAGGAGTGGGGCGAGGACGAGGACGTCGTCGTGCGGACGGCGGTCGGGCAGCTGGAGGAGGCTGCGCCGGCCGCCCCCCGGACGATCGTGGTCGGGAAGTCGATCGGGTCGCTGGCGCTCCCGTGGGCGGCCGAGCGGGAGCTGGCGGGAATCTGGTTGACGCCTCTGCTGGAGCGGAGCCCGGTGCGTGAGGCCCTGCGGCGGGCGCCGAGGTCGCTGCTCGTGGGCGGGACGGCCGACGAGTCGTGGCAGCCGGACGATGCGTTGCGGGAGCGTCACGAGGTGGTCGAGATCGCCGGGATGAACCACGGCATGTTCGTCGGGCGGGGCTGGCGGGAGTTGTTCGCCGCGATGGCGGTGATCCTCACCGCGATCGACGCCTTCCTGGACGCACAGGCGGCCCGCCCTTCGTGACGTCCGGCGGGAACGTGGCCGGAAAGGGGACGGTTCTCCTTTTCGGCCACACCGACCTCGGCAGGGTGGCCGGAAAGGAGAACCGTCCCCTTCTCGGCCACTCCGCGCGGGTCGTTGCTCCCCGGAGGACGAGCGGCTCAGGCTTCGGCGAGCAGGAGTTCGGTGAGGGCGGAGAACAGGGCCGGCTCGAGCCGCATGGCCTGGAGGGCTGCGACGCGGCGGGCGTTTGCGGGCTCGCGCTCGAACAGCCGCCAGACCGACTCCTTGATCTCGTTCTCGATCTGGGCGGCGGCGAGCAACCCGTGGACGAGCGCCTCGACCGGGTTGGCCGTCGGCTCTCCGTTGCA
>PHEV01000289.1 GCA_002843035.1 Actinobacteria bacterium HGW-Actinobacteria-5
CAGCACCCGCTGGACCCACCCCGGGTTCCCGGTGCTCACAAGGAAGTTGGGTATGAACCAGATACTTCAAATGCGCTCGATCACCAAGGAGTTCCCCGGCGTCAAGGCCCTCGAGGACGTGACGCTCACGGTCAATGCCGGTGAGATCCATGCGATCTGCGGGGAGAACGGTGCGGGCAAGTCGACCCTGATGAAGGTGCTCAGCGGTGTGTACCCGCATGGCAGCTACAAGGGCGAGATCATCTTCGAGGGCGAGGAGGTGCGCTTCTCATCGATCAATGACTCCGAGGCCAAGGGCATCGTGATCATCCACCAGGAACTGGCTCTGGTGCCGTACCTGTCAATCGCAGAGAACATCTTCCTGGGTAACGAGGTCAAGGGCACCGGTGGCCTGATCGACTGGAACAAGGCCAACCACAAGGCCAACCAGCTGATGGAGCGGGTCGGGTTGCACGAGAACCCGATCACCCCGGTTTCCCAACTGGGCGTGGGCAAGCAGCAGCTCATCGAGATCGCCAAGGCGCTGAGCAAGGAAGTCAAGCTGCTGATCCTCGACGAGCCCACGGCGGCCCTGAACGACACGGACTCCGAGCACCTGCTCGACCTGATCCGGCAGCTCCAGAGGGACGGCATCACCTCGATCATCATTTCGCACAAGCTGAACGAGATCGCCGAGATCGCCGACAACACAACGATCATCCGCGACGGCCGGACGATCGAGACCATGGACATGTCCGATCCGACCGCCACGCAGGAGCGCATGATCCGCGGCATGGTCGGACGGGATCTGGCGCACCGCTTCCCTGAGCGCACCCCGCAGATCGGTGAGCCGGTCCTTGAGGTCGAGAACTGGACGGTGTACCACCCGACCCAGCCGGGACGGATGATCATCGACAACGCGAGCTTCAACGTGCGGGCCGGCGAAGTCGTCGGGATCGCAGGCCTGATGGGTGCGGGTCGCACCGAGCTGGCGATGAGCCTGTTCGGCCACACCTACGGCCGCAACATCACCGGGCAGGTGAAGATGCACGGAAGCGTGGTGGACACGAGCACCGTGGCCGGCGCGGTCGGCGCGAGCATCGCCTACTGCACCGAGGACCGGAAGCGGTTCGGCCTCAACCTGCTCGACGACATCAGGCACAACATCTCCGCCGC
>PHEV01000290.1 GCA_002843035.1 Actinobacteria bacterium HGW-Actinobacteria-5
CCGTTCGAACGCATAAATCAGCAGACAGGTATCGAGATAGATCAATCCCACGCCGCGCGTTCCTCGGCCAGCGCAGCGGCGATGGCTTGCGGCGAGCGCGCGATGCGCGCGGGCAGTGGGTGTGCATCGAGCCACGCCACGATTCCGCCGGCGACGGGCTTGGTGCGGATGCCACGGTGCTTGCCCACGGCGATCAGGCGCGCTACCGGTTCGCCGCGATTGGCGATGATCACGTCCTCGCCCGCCTGCGCGGATTTCACCAACTCGGACAAGCGGTTCTTTGCTTCGAGCATGTTGACTTTCATGGGGCGTCGCCTCGCAGCACTGCGGCGGAGCAAGTATAACGCATCTGGCTAACTTGGCCAGAATGCGAGCCGAGTGCCGCCGTGCGCGCTGTGGCGGTTGACGCGTTGTCTCTGCGCAAGAGCCTCGGAACCGGCCACACCCGGCGTCGTTGCGGGCGGCCGCTCCTCGCCATGACGGCCAACCCGGAGTCCCGCACATGCCCTATCTTCACTCGGCCTTGCGCCTCGGCAGCGGAACGATCATCGGCACCTGTTGGCGGTAGTGTTCGAACGGCGGGCCGATGAATCGGATGTTGTCGCGTTCCTCAAAAAAGATGCCGATGAAGATGTAGACAGTGGTGGCGAATGCGAACAGCAGATGGCCGACGCTTATGTCCGGGGTGGCCCAGAACGCGATCAGGAGCCCCAGCATCATCGGATGCCGGATGAACTGGTACAGCGCCACGGTGGCGAACTCCGGGTGGGTGTAAGGCACGCCGCGCAAGTTCAGGGCAACCTGGCGCAGTCCGAACAGGTCGAAATGGTTGATCATGAACGTTGACCAGAGCACCAGCAGCCAACCCAACCCGAACAGCGCCTGCAACGCGATGCGGCCCAGCGGATTGCCAATGCTCCACACCGCCCCGGGCATCGGCTGCCACTGCCAGAACAGCAAGCCAAGCAACAGACTGGCCAGCAACACATAGGTGCTGCGCTCCACTGGTCGTGGCACGAATTGCGTCCACCACGCCTTGAATGCCTGCCGCGCCATCACACTGTGCTGGATCGCGAACAAGGCCAGCAGCACGCTGTTGATCAGCAAAGCCGCGCCGAGCGGGCCGGGCAGCCCCGAGTCGATGG
>PHEV01000131.1 GCA_002843035.1 Actinobacteria bacterium HGW-Actinobacteria-5
GGCGGCAAGGAGGGCGAGTGCCGAGCCCGTCACCCGCACCCAGCTCGGCGTCGGCAGCAGCCACAGCGCCAGCCCGCCGTTGGTCGCGATCAGCCGGAACCCGCCGGCCCGGTTGAACCAGGCCTGCCCGGCCCGTACCACGCTCGGCCCTCCGCCGAGCACCGACGGCAGCAGGTAGGACAGCGCGCCGATCAACACCTGCCCGGCGAAACCTGCGCCGAGAACGGCGGCCGGCCAGATGAAACTCTCCTCCACCGCGTCCCACTCGGACGTTGCGAGTAGCCAACCCGCCCAGACGAGGCCCACGACCAGCCAGGCCAGGCCGGCGGCGACCGAGGCGGGCCCGAACTCCCGCGGGGGCCTGGTGCGCGCGGGACGGACGAGGCCTCTGCCCCACACGCCGAGGCCGAGGACGTAGCCGGCGACTCCGACCGCCGAGAGCCAGCCGGGTCCGGCGAGCGCGCCCGCGTCTGCGACCAGGATCGAGCCGCCGATGATGGGGAGGGCCTGTCGGGTCCAGCGTTCCGCGGTGGTGTCCATGGGGGTGCGGAGCATGGTCGGCCAGAGGGTGAGCAGGGTCCCGGTGACGGTCAGGCCCACCCAGCCGAGCACGTTGGTGAGGGCGTGGGCGGCGAGCAGGCGCCCGTGCCACGGGTCAGGCCAGCCCCACGCGAGCGTCACGCCGAACCCTGCGCCGACGACCAGCGCCGCGGCGGCCCACAGGTAGTAGCGGACGCTGACCCGGAACCGCGCCGGCAGCGCGCGGCGGAGCATGCCGAGCAGGACGAGGCCGTGCCAGCCGACCGCGCCGGCCACGACGAGGCCCCCGGCCAGGGTGAGCGGCCACCAGGTCGTGGGCACGCCCACCAGGACCGCCACAGCGCCGGCGGTGAGCAGCCCGAGGCGCCGGTTGTGCCACCGGGCCTGCTGCTCGGACACGGGCGTGCGCAGCAGAGTCTGAGCGAAGTGGAAGCTCCAGACCAGGATGGAGTGGGTCGCCGCGCCGAGCAGGACCAGGTGCAGCATCAGCCAGTTCGCGTCCGGCAACCAGCGGTGGCCGAGCGCGACGAGCGCGGCGGTACCGAGCCAGCCGAGCAGCGGCAGGTCACGCAGCTTCGACCTGCCCCGGGCGGTGGAACGGCTCATCGGCGCACCACCAACACGAACGCCGTGACCATGAAGCCGAGCATCGCGAGCACGGTGAGGACGCCGCCGACCTGCCACAGCACGGTCGCGCCGGTGAGCGCGCCACCGAACCGGGCGGCCAGGCCGGCCTGCAGCAGCACCAGGGGCGCCCACAGCGCAGGCCGGTAGGGCAGCGGACGGCCGAGCACGGCCGGCAGGATGACCGGAGCGTGCGCCATCACCATGGAGACGCCGAAGCCGAGGAACACCCCGTGCACGACGACGTCGTAGGTCCCCGGGTCGGCCAGCAGGCCGACGGCAGCGAGTACACCGCCGGCGAGCGCCAGGTTGGCGTAGCCAGCCAGCAGCGCGGCAGCGAGATAGCGTCGCTGGCCGGCGAGCCCGAGCTGGCGCCGCACGACGTCGTGGGCCACGAGCCAGCCGGCGACCGCCAACAAGGACAGCCCGACCAGCCTCTCCCCGCCCGCCGGCGCAAGAAGGGCGGCGAGGATGGCCAGGGTCAGCACTGAGGCGAGGGCGAGCAGCTGCCGATCAGCCACGTCCCCCATGGTCAGAGCGGCGAGTTCGGCGCGCTCGGCCGCGATCGTGACCACCACGAACCCGGCCAGCCAGGGCAGTGCGTGGGGGACGTCGACCGTGGCGGCCACCACCGCTCCCCCGAGCGCCAGGACGGCGGAGAGCACCTGCGCCGCGACGAGCGGACGGGGCGCCCTGCGCCACAGCGCCACATAGACCGCGACGAACAGCACCCCTGCCTCGACCTGCAGAAGCTGCCCCACAAGCGCGGGCGCCGGGCTGACCAGGGCCAGCGCGCCCAGCCCGTACAGGCCGGGTGCGAGGTAGGCCCAGGCCCGGCCAAGGGACTGCGCACGCTCCAGCGAGATCAGCGTGGTCAGGAAGCCGAGCACCATCACCTGTCCGTGCACATCGCCCAATCGGGACGAGGCCACCGGTGCCCAGACGCCGAGCCGCACCAAGGCCGCGTCGAGACCCGCCAGCATGGCGCTCCCGCCGAGGGCCACCAGGAGCACACGACCCCGGGTGGCCCTGCGGCGGGCCCCGCCCGCCACGGAGGGGTTGGTGGCGGCGAGCGACACGGCCGGCCTCACCCCTGGCGCGCGGTGCAGAGGGTCGGGCCGATCGTGCCGGGACTGTGGTCCGCCTCCGAGGCGGAGTGGGCGTGGACATCGTCGTGGGAGTGGACGTGCGGCTCGCTGCCGTCGTGGGCGTGCGGCGTGGTGTCGTGCACCTCGATCCAGTCAGGACCGTCGAGCGCGATCGCGGCGGCAGGGAACAGCCCGTTGTCCTCCTTGTCGATGTGGTCACGCAGGGCATCCTCGAAGCGGGCCATCGCTGCCCCGTCTCCAGGCGTGAGCTCGCTCAGCAGCACGGCAAGGATCTCGTGCTCGCCACACAACGTGGCGATGTGATCGGCGTAGACCTCGTCCCGGGCCATCACGCGGAACAGGCCCGCCTCCTCGGCGACCGTGTGGGGCCACAACAGGTCGGACACAGCGGCCCGGGCGGATGCGAGCCGCCCCACCTCGCCGGACCGGACGGCGGCGCGCAACTCACCGGTCACGTTGATGATCTCCACGTGCTCGGACATGAAGCGTCCGATCACCTCGATCGAGTCGCATCCGCAGTAGCTGCACATCTCAATCCTTTTCTACATATCGACATATAGAAAATAGCACTAGAGTGACCCCATGCGCACATCAGGCAGGCTCGGGCCCGATCCGACCCGCACGGACCGGCCGCGGGATGCTGGCCTGCGGGTGTTGCGGACGCTGGCGGCCCGGGAATCGGCGACGCTCGCCGAATTGGCACAGGCCCTCGGTGGCCACCCGAACACCACCCGCGCCCAACTCGAGCGCCTTGTCGATGCCGGCTTCGCCGCCGCGGTCGATCTGCCCGCCAACGGGCGTGGACGTCCGGCACGCGCATGGGCCGCGACAACCGCGGGACGCCAGGTCGCCGGAGAGGACCCCGACCGGGATGGACAGGCGGCCCTCCTCGAAGCCGTCGCCGAGCACCTCGACGTCACTCCGGACCCGGCAGCGGCCGCGCACGCCATCGGCCTCGGGTGGGGGCGCCGGCTGGCCGCGACCCGGAACGACAGCCTCATCCCGATCCTGGCCGCCCAGGGCTTCACCCCCGAGGAACAGGACGACGGCATCGCTCTGCGCACCTGCCCCCTGCTGGCCTCGGCCCGGCAGCGTCCCGCGGTCGTGTGCGGCATCCACCAGGGCCTGATCGACGCCGTCTCTCCCGAGGCCTGGTCGCTGGAGCCCTTCGCGCTTCCTGGCGCGTGCCTGCTCCGCCCCCGCGCGGGTGTGGCGTGACCGGCGTGCAGGCACTGAGGGCGACCGTGGTAACGGTCTCGGACGAGATCGCCTCAGGCCGGGACGTGAACCGGGCCGGGCTGATCGCCGTCACCGAGTTGACCGGCCACGGGATCGAGGCGGACCTGGTGGTCGTTCCCGACGAGCCGGACGCCATCCGCGCCGCCATTCGGGACGCGATCCGCCGGGGCTCCCGGCTGGTGGTCACCAGCGGCGGCACGGGCATCGGCCCGAACGACGTCACTGTCGACGCGGTGGCTCCGCTGCTGAGTTACCTGGTGCCGGGCCTCTGCGAGGAGATCCGACGCCGGGGTGCGGAGCACGCACCTGTGGCGCTGGTCTCCCGCGAGATCGCCGGTGTCGTCGTGGGCCAGCCGTCGACGTTCGTGCTCACCGCGCCGGGCTCCCGTGGCGGCGTGCGTGACGCTGTCGCCGTCCTGGGGCCGCTGGCCGCGCACATCGTCCGCCAGCTCGACGGCGCAGGTCACCTGTGACGACGGCCCTTGATCAGGAACTCCCGGGCCGCCTGAGTCCGGGCCGGGCCTCGGCGAGCAGCTCATCCAGCGTCGCGAGCAGCGCAGGTTCGGACGAGGTCAGCCGCTCCATCTCGGCACCGGTGTCACAACTGCACAGGGCGAGGGTGACCGCGCGAGTCGAGCGGGTGAGCGGACGCACCGTCCCTCCGGCGCCGAGCCAGCGCCGGACACGGGCGAGATCTTCAGCCACGGCTGTGCTCTGCGACTAGGACTTCTTCGGTGCCCCGGGTCGGGCGTAGCGCCACACGGTGATAAGGACGCACATCAGCGCCCAGGCCACCCCGATCCAGTAGAACGCGGTGGGCGACATGACGGTCAGCCCGACACCGAACAGGAAGGGGCCGAAGGCTGCGATGGCGCTGGTCCAGCCGATCACGCCGCCGGCCTGGCGACGCTCGAAGATCATCGGCATCTGCTTGAACGTGGACGCGTTGCCGATGCCGGCGAACAGGAAGATCGCCAGCATGCCCCACAGGAACTGGTTGAACCCCGCCTGCAGGGTGGCCGCGCTGGTGGTGTCGGGGGTGAGCGCGGGGATCGTCCACATGATCGAGGCGACCAGGCCCACGCCGGAGATCAGCGTCCAGATCGCCCCGCCCATCCGGTCGGTGAGTGGGGAGAACAGGGCCCGCGCGGCGGCGCCGATCAGCGGGCCGAGGAAGACGAAGGCTGCCGGATCGGGTACCTGGTAGCCCTGGACGAGGATCTGCGCGGTGGCGCCGGAGCCCTGGACGATGGCGGCGTTGCTGGCCCCGTAGAGGTTGGCCATCAGGAGCCCGAACTGGGCGGCGAGGCCTGAGAAGGTGCCGAAGGTCATGATGTAGAGCAGGGTCATCCACCAGGTGTCCTGGTTGGTGAAGATGTCGAACTGCTGGCGGATGTTCGCCTTGACCGGCACGGCCTTGAGGTACTGCCAGGCGATCCAGGCGCCGATCAGGATGAACGGCAGCCAGACGAAGGACGCGGCCTGGTACCAGACCTCCCGGTCGGGTTTGCCGGCGATCTTCATCATCTGGCTCTGGCCGAGCCACCACAGCATGCCGAGCCCGATCAGCCACGGGGTGAGCAGCTGGACCAGGGAGACTCCGAAGTTGCCGATGCCGGCCTGTAGGCCGAGGGCTGTGCCCTGCTTGCGGCGCGGGAAGAAGTAGGAGGTGGAGGGCATGAAGCCGGAGAACGCTCCGCCGCCGATCCCGGCGAGGAAGGCCAGCGTCAGCAGCTCCCAGTAGGGCGCGGTGGGCGACATCGAGCGGACGCCCCAGCCGAGGACGGGGAAGAAGAGCAGCAGGGTGGTCGCCGCGACCATTTTGCGCGTCCCCATGATCGGCGGGAGCACCATCCACACCAGTCGGAGCAGGCCGCCTGAGAGCCCGGGGATGGCGGCGAGCCAGTACAGCTGGGTTTTGGTGAAGTCGTACCCGATCGCATTCAGCTTGGGCACGATGGCCGAGGGCAGGAACCAGGCGACGAAGGCCAGGGTGAGGGTGAAGGTCGTGATCCACAGGGTCTGCCAGGCCAGCCGTTTGTCCCAGGTCTCCTCGTTCTCGGGGTCCCAGGACGCCAGCCACTCGGGGCCGCTCTGGAGTCGATGGGCGATGCTGCTGGTCATGCGCGGGCCTCCTGCGGGGAACGGGTGTCGACGTGGTCGAGGTCGAAGTGGTCGGCGAGTTCGGGGGACTGCTGGTGCAGCATCCCCACGATGGTGAGGTGCATCCAGATCGCGCAGATCGCGGTCAGGATGAACAGGACGAGGAAGGTGCTGGTGGGGAAGCCGGTCCACAGCTTGGTGTAGGCGAACAGCGGCGGCAGGACGAAGCCGCCGAGGCCGCCGAGCATGCCGACCAGGCCGCCGACCGAGCCGACGTTGTCCGGGAAGTACTCGGGGATGTGCTTGTAGACCGCGGCCTTGCCGACCCCCATCGCGCAGCCCAGCAGGAATACCAGTGCGGTGAACCCGACCAGGCCGATCGCATAGGACAGGTGCTGGGTCTGGCTGCCGTCGGCGTGCACGACCACGACGTAGCCGTTGGGCATCATCAGGATGCCGGTAGTGGCGAGCATCAACCCGAAGGTGGCGTACATCACCTTGCGGGCACCGATCCGGTCGGAGATCCAGCCGCCGACGGGGCGCAGCAGGGAGGCGGGGAAGATGAACAGTGCCGTGAGCAGCGCGGCGGTGTAGAGGTCGACGCCGAAGTTGTCGACGTAGTACTTCGGCAGCCAGGCCGAGAGCGCGACGTAGGCGCCGAACACCGCGACGTAGTAGAGGCTGAACCGCCATACCCGGACGTGCCGCAGCGGTGCGAGCATCTCGCGGATCGGCTTGCTCTGCCCGGCGAGCCGGTCGTGGTGCGGCACGATCAGCCAGGTGAGCACGACGAGAAGGACCAGCACCACCGAGTAGAGCACCGGGACCAGCCGCCAGCCGCCCTGGACGCCAAAGATGAAGGTCGCGCCGGCGGTGCCCGCGATCAGCGGCGGCCCGATGAACTTGGTCACCGACGCGCCGACGTTGCCGGCGCCGAACAGGCCCAGGGCGAAACCCTGCCGCTCCCTGCCGAACCAGGCCGCGTTCCAGGCGATGCCGACGCTGAACAGGTTCCCGGCGAAGCCGACCAGGAACGCCAGCACCAGCAGCGCCCCGTAGCTGTGCGCGGTCGAGACCAGGTAGGCGGGGACGGCCGTGACGGCCAGCATGGCGATGGTCACCTTGCGTCCACCGATGCGGTCGGTGAGCAAGCCCGCAGGCAGCCGCCACAGCGAGCCGTTCAACACTGCGAGTGCGCTGATCCAGGCCAGCTGCACGTCGTCGAGCAGCAGTTCCTTCTGGATCTCGATGCCGAGGATCCCGAACATCAGCCAGACCGCGAACATCGCGGTGAAGTCGATCGTGGACATCGCCAGCACGCGGTTCGCGCCCGGTCCGGTGGCGTGGATGGGCGCGACCTTGTCGTCGCCGCGATGCGTGGTCACGGCGGATCCTGCAGGGTTCATCGGTTCCTTCGCTCCCGGTCCTGAGTGCCGACGGGGTCCCAGCCACGCACGCGGCCGCGAGAGGGTGCGGGTGGCACGGCGTCGCGGCTGCGGTAGACGACATAGGGCCGGAACAGGTAGTGCAGCGGGACGGTGAAGGCGTGCACCAGCCGGCTGAACGGCACGAGCGCGAAGAGGGCGAGACCGACGAGGATGTGGACCTTGAACTGCCAGGTGCTGGCCGCCATCGCCGCGACGTCCGGCTGGAGGACGAGGAGAGACCGGAACCAGGTCGAGACCGTCTCGCGGTAGTTGTGCTCGGCACCGTCGGCGTAGTGGCCGCCGGTGAGTGTGGCGAGGAGTCCGAGCAGGATCGCTGCGGTGAGCACGACGTACATCAGCTTGTCGTTGCGGGTGGTGGCCAGGAACACGGGTCCGGTCGTGCGGCGCCGGTAGATCAGCAGCGCGATGCCCACCAGCGTGGCCACACCGGCGAGGGTGCCCGCGACCAGCGCGACCAGGTGGTAGGTCTCCTGGGTCACGACCAGGTCCGTCCATGCCTTGGGGATCAGCAACCCCATCAGGTGGCCGGCAAGCACCACAAAGAGCCCGTAGTGGAACATCGGCGAGGCGATCCTCAGCAGCTTCGACTCATACAGCTGGGATGAGCGGGTCGTCCAGCCGAACTGGTCGTAGCGGTAGCGCCAGATCAGGCCGGCGATCAGGGTGAGCGCGACGAGGTAGGGCAGGACGCCCCACGCGAGCAGGTCGAGAGCGTTCATGCGCGCTCCTCGGCGAGGTGGGGCCGGTTCCGGTCGAGAGGGTCGAGGCCCACGAGTTCGACCGGCGGGGCCTGGCCGAACCGGGCCTGGACCTCGGCACGCGTCCGGGGGGACTCCCCGGGCAGCAGGCTGCAGACCGCCTCCAGGACCCCCGCATGGGGCAGCCCGTCGGCAGCCAGGCCGATCCGGATCAGTTCGAGGCTCGCCCGGAACTGCTCGAGCAGCTCACGGCCGGCCGCGGGGACTGCCGCGGCGAACTCGAGCACCATCGGCAGGTGGTCGGGGAGCTCGCCCCCTGTGTCGACCACCAGCCCGGAGTCACGGTAGGCCCGCTTGATCCGCGCCAGCACCTCGCCGCGACGGCGGGTGTCGCCGTCGGTCCAGTAGGTCAGATGCAGCGCATGCTTGCGGGACAGGTCGAACTCCTGCACGTGGAACGCCTGCAGGTCGCCCAGCGGCGCGCCGCGCAGATGGGCGAGGACGCCGGCGAAGCGATCCGCGGACGGCGTACCGGCGAGGGCGGCCTCGATCAGATCGAGACGGGCGAGCAGGTCCTCGTCCGGGTAGGACAGCACGAGCGCGGCGGCCTGGCAGAGGACGGCGTCGTGCCCGTCCGACGTCGGGGTCGGGACGGTGGCGCTGCGGAACAGCGGGCTCATGGCTTCGGGTCCTCGTTGGCGTCCCAGTTGAGCAGGCCGGCGCGGTGGTGCAGTTGCTCGGCGGAGGCGGCCTCCTCGGCCTGCTGGCGCTGCTTCAACGCGGTGTAGGTCTCGATCGCCACCGGAACGGGGCGGCCCGACGCCTCCCCGAACGGCCCCGACTCGTACATCCCGGGACCGCCGTCGAAGTCCAGCGAGCAGGCCAGTTCCTCGAGGTTGTGCGCCTCCTCCCGGTGCGCGGTGGGGATGACGTAGCGGTCGGCGTACTTCGCGATCGCCAGCAGGCGGTACATCTGCTCGAGCGCCTCGGGTGTCATGCCGACGGCAGTGGCGAGTTCGGTGTCCCTGCCCGTGCCGAGGGTGACGCCACGCATGTAGGAGCGCATCGCGGCGAGCTTCTGCAGCACCCCGGTGACGATCCCGGTGTCGCCGGCGGTGAACAGCTCGGCGAGGTAGGACACCGGGATCCGCAGCGCGTCGATGGCGCCGAACAGGTTCCCCGCCGCCTCGGCGTCGTGGCCCTGCCCCTGCAGCAGGTCCACCACCGGCGACAGCGGCGGGATGTACCAGACCATCGGCAGCGTCCGGTACTCCGGGTGCAGCGGCAACGCGACGCGGAAGTGCTTGATCAGGGCGTACACCGGGGATCGCTGGGCTGCGCTGATCCAGTCCTCCGGCATGCCGCCGGCCCTGGCGAGGGCGATCACCTCGGGGTCGAACGGGTCGAGCATGAGGTCGACCTGCGCGGCGTAGAGGTCCTGCTCGTCCACCGACGCCGCCGCCAGCACCGCGTCCGGGTCGTAGAGGACGATCCCCAGGTAGCGCAGGCGTCCCACGCAGGTCTCCGAGCACACGGTGGGCAGCCCGACCTCAAGCCGCGGGTAGCAGAACGTGCACTTCTCGGCCTTGCCG
>PHEV01000132.1 GCA_002843035.1 Actinobacteria bacterium HGW-Actinobacteria-5
CGAGCTGGACGCCGAGGTGTCGGCCGACATCGAGCGGGCCGGCCGGCTCGGCATCCACGCCGTCCCGACCTTCGTCTTCGAGGGGACCTACGGCATCTCGGGTGGGCAGGCCGTCGAGGTCTTCGCCGGCGCGCTCGACCAGGTGTGGCGTGAGCTGCACCCGCAGCCGCTGATCACGATCCCCGGCTCGGCCGACAACCAGGCCTGCGGCGTCGACGGGTGCGCGCCGGTCTCCTGAGCACCGGAGGGGTCGGGATTCGGGTGCCGCCGCGTGCTCAGCGGGCATCGATGAAGCCGAACACGCCGTCCGCGATCATCTGCACGGCGATCGCGCTGAGCAGCAGACCGGCGATGCGGGAGGCGAGCACCGTCCCCGACTCGCGCAGCACGGCCCGGATCAGCACCGCGTAGCGCAGGAACAGCCAGACCAGCGCCATCACGGCGACCAGGGCGAGGCCGACCGTGAGGTAGCCCGTGAGCCCGGGTGCCCGCTGCACGGCGAGCATGATCGCGACGATCGCGCCCGGGCCGGCCATCAGTGGGGTGCCGAGCGGAACGATCGCGACGTTCACGCCGTCGTGACTGACCGGATCCTCGCCCTTGCCCATCAGCAGTTCGAGGGCGATCAGCAGCAACAGCAGCCCGCCGGAAACCTGCATCGCCGGGACGGAGACGGCGAGGTAGTCGAGGATCTGGCGTCCGAACAGCGCGAACACCGCGATCACCCCGAACGCAACGGCCGAAGCACGGTCGCCCGCGCGGCGGCGCTGCTTGGCGTCCAGGGAATTGGTGAGCCCGAGGAACACCGGCAACAGGCCGGGCGGATCGACGATCACGAACAGCGTGACGGCGGTGGTCAGGAAGAGCTCCGCGTCGAAGAACTGGCCCACCGGCCCAGCCTAGGCCCGCGACACCCACGCCGCCGAATCGTCCCCCACCGCCCGCACCGCCGAGTGGTCGGAGCCTCCGCAGGGCGTGGCGTGCGGAGCCTCCGCCAAACTCGGCGGAAGGGGTCACAGGCTGTGCAGCGGCCGGACGCCGACCGGCAGGAAGCGGGAGTCCACGATCTCCTTGCCGAACGGGAAGCAGGTGACCGGAATCATCTTCAGGTTCGCGATCGCCAGCGGGATGCCGACGATGGTCACGGCCTGGGCGAACGCTGTGGTGACGTGGCCGATGGCCAGCCACAGACCCGCGACCAGGAACCAGACGACGTTGCCGATCCCCGAGCCGACACCGGCGGACGGCTTGGCGACGACGGCGCGGCCGAACGGCCACAACGCGTAGCCCGCCATCCGGAACGACGCGATCCCGAACGGGATGGTCACGATCAGGATGCAGGCCAGGATGCCGAAGAAGACGTAGCCCAGCGCCAGCCAGAGGCCGCCGAAGATGAGCCAGATGAGGTTCAAGATGGTGCGCATGTCACTCCTGTTGTCGTTGCACACCATGCAACCGTGCCGGAGGCCTGCGACGTGCCGTCCAGCACCCTGATCCGACCCTGAACACCCCCGTAAGACCGCCGCCCGTACGTCCAATAGAGTGACCGCCATGCCGGCCGCAGCCCCGATCCACCGCGACGTGGTCAGTTACGTGCGGCGCAGCGCACGGATGAACGAGTCCCAGCAGCGCGCCTGGGACGCCCACCACGACTCCTGGGTGGTGGAGCTCGCCGCCGGTGAGCGGGCGACGTCGGTGTCCCCTGAGGCCCGCATCGACTGGACGGCCGTCTTCGGCCGCGAGGCACCGCTGAAAGTGGAGATCGGCTCCGGTGCCGGGCACGCGGTCACCGCGCTCGCCGAGGCCATGCCGGAGGCGAACCTGGTGGCGTTCGAGGTGTTCACGCCTGCGGTCGCGTCCACGCTCGGCCGGCTCGCCCGGCACGGCGTGGAGAACGTCCGGGTGGTCGTCGCGGACGGCGCCCAGGCGCTCGCGAGCGTGTTCGACGCGGGCTCGGTGAGCGAGCTGTGGACCTTCTTCCCCGATCCCTGGCACAAGGCCCGCCACCACAAGCGCCGCCTGGTCCGCCCCGGGTTCGCGCGACTGGTCGCGTCCCGACTCGCGCCCGGCGGCGTGTGGCGCCTCGCGACCGACTGGGACGACTACGCCGAGGCGATGCGCGAGGCGCTGGACGCCGAGCCGGGCCTGGTCAACGCCCACGACGGCTGGGCCCCGCGGTTCGCGCTGCGCCCGGTGACCAGGTTCGAGCAGCGCGGCCTGGACGCGGGCCGCACCATCCACGACCTCGAGTACCGCCGGTCATGACCCGCTTCCGGCTCGACATCGGCTACGACGGGTCCGGCTTCCACGGCTGGGCCGCACAGTCCGGGCTGCGCACCGTGCAGGGCGAACTGGAGACCTGGCTGGGCCGGGTGCTGCGACTGCCGTCCGCTCCGACGCTGGTGTGCGCGGGACGCACGGACGCCGGCGTCCATGCCCGCGGGCAGGTGGCCCACGTCGACCTGGATGCCCCCGATCCGGAGGAGATCGCCGAGACGCTCACCCGCCGGTTGCGCCGGGCACTGCCCGAGGACCTCGTGGTGTACCGGGTCGGCGTTGCCCCGGACGGGTTCGACGCCCGGTTCGCAGCGATCTGGCGGCGCTACGCCTACCGGCTGGCCGACGGTCCGCTCGACCCGTTGCTTCGGCACACCACCGCCACCGTCCGGGGCAGGCTCGATGCCGCCGCGATCAACGCCGCGGGCGCCAGCCTGCTCGGGCTCCACGACTTCGCCGCCTTCTGCCGGGCCAGGGAGGGTGCGACGACGATCCGCCAGTTGCAGTGGCTGGACGCGACCCGCCTGCCCGACGGCCGGGTCGAGGTCGGCGTGCGGGCGGACGCCTTCTGCCACTCGATGGTCCGCTCCCTGGTGGGCGCCCTCACCGAGGTGGGCACCGGTCGCAGGGACGCCGACTGGCTGTCCGCGCTGCTGGAGGCCCCGGCCCGCTCGGGCGAGGTGCCCGTCCTGCCCGCGCACGGCCTGGTGCTGGAGGAGGTCGGCTACCCGCCGGAGGAAGAACTCGCGTCCCGCGCTCGACAGGCCCGGGCCCGACGGAGCCTGGAGGAGCAGGAATGAGCCACTACTTCCACACCCCCGGCGGTGAGGAGCACCGGCGCCGCATCACGGCCCGGTTCTGGGACACCGACTGGGAGTTCACTACAGCGGACGGTGTGTTCTCCGCCGACGGTCTCGACCTCGGCACGGCGGTGCTGCTGCGGGAGTCGGTGCCTCCCGGCGGCGCGTCCCGGCTGCTCGACCTCGGCTGCGGCTGGGGGGTGCTGGCGGTCGCGCTCGCGTCCGCCTGCCCGGACGCGGTCGTCGACGCGGTCGACACCAATGAGCGCGCCCTCGCCCTCTGCGCCACCAATGCCACAGCCCACGGCGTCGGCGAGCGGGTACGGGCCTTGTTGCCGGCCGACGCCGATCCGGACGCCCGCTACGACGAGATCTGGTCCAACCCTCCGATCCGGATCGGCAAGCAGGCCCTGCACGACTTGCTGCTGGCCTGGTTGCCCCGTCTGGCTCCCGGCGGCACGGCCCGGCTCGTGGTTGGACGGAACCTCGGCGCCGACTCGCTGCAGGGCTGGCTGGAGGCGTCCGGGTACCGCTGCGAGCGCGTCGCCAGCGCGAAGGGATTCCGGGTGTTCTCCGTACGGCGGGAATCGGACCGGTAACCTCCCACGGCCCCCGCGGCAGCCCTACGCTTTCCTCGTCCCGACGACACAGGAGAAGGCAGGCGATGAGCGACGAGAACAGCACGCCCGAGAAGGGTTTCCTGGGCGGCCTGATGGATGCAGCCAAAGGCTTCGGTGAGAAGGCAAAGGATTTCGCCGAGGACGCCGTGGACAAGGTGAAGGACTTCGCCGACGACCTTCCGGACAACGCGCAGAAGCTCGCCGCCGACGCGGGCGCGGCCGTGAAGGGCTTCGCGGAGGAGTTCCCCGAGAACGCCAAGAAGGTGGCCGGTGACGCCACCGAAGCAGTGAAGGGCTTCGCAGAGGAGTTCCCCGAGAACGCCAAGAAGGTGGCCGGCGACGCGGGCACCGCGGTGAAGGGCCTCGCCGACGAGGCCGCGGCCAAGGCGAAGGATCTCTTCGACGGCGACGACGAGCCGTCCGCCTGATCAGTCCGCCTGATGGGTCTGCGCAGCGGGGCAGCCGACACGGGTGCCCCGCTGAGGAGAGTCCGGGCCCGGCGTCGGCCAGGATCGCCGCCGGGTTATGGTGAGAGCCCCCGCTTCGGACTCCGAGAGGATCTCCCCGTGCCCGCGTCCCTGTACCGCACCTTCGCCCTCGGTGTGACCGCAGTACTCGCCCTGCTCTGCCTCGCGCCGGTCCCGGCGTCCGCGGCACCGGCTCCGTGCGACGGGGTCTGGGTGGTGGTGCAGCCCGACCAGAAGGACGCGAGCTCTGCACACGCCGCCTGCGCCGCCAGCTACGACACCGGTCTCGCGGCGCTGAAGAGCGCCGGCCACACCACCGAGTTCGCCAAGGGGATGCTCAGTCGGGTTGACGGTCTGCCTGAGGACGCCGATTTCGCCTCCAACGGCGGCTACTACTGGTCGTACTGGAGCGCCCCGGTCAACGCTGAGGGCAGCCTCGGGCCATGGACGTACTACCAGGTCGGCCCGGACTCCTCGAAGCCCGCGGTGGGCACGGCCGAGGGCTGGCTGCTCACCAACGAGCAGCAGCCCACCGGCCCCGCTCTGACCACGCTGCCCGAGGCGGCGGCGTCGGCGACACCCGCGGCCACCGCGTCCAGCCCGGCCCCGGTCCCGTCCAGCGGCTCTCCGACCGGCCTGATCGTCGCCGGTGTGGTTGTTGTCGTCGCGCTGCTCGGGCTGGGCGGCTGGTGGCTGCTGCGAGGACGCCGCCGCTAGACCCCGGACCTATCTGATTCCCGCGCGTCCAGCACAATTCCGGCCTGCCTCGGACGGCCCGGTCATCGGTCGGTGCGCATGGGTTAGGGTGAGCCCACCTGAACCTTTGCAGGGGAACCCGGTGCAAGTCCGGGACTGACCCGCAACCGTGATGACGGCGTTCGCGCCGGCCAAGTCGGAATGCCTGCACAAGTTCTGGCTCATTTCACCAACCCGTCGTGGTACTGCGGGGAGCCGGACGCACGCCGTGGCCGGATCGACCGGAGGCCACGCGCGAAAGGATTCAGATGTCCTCATCCGTGAAGCGGTGGCTGGCCGTCGGGACTGCGGCCGCCCTCGCCCTGCTGGGCGCCCTCACCCCGACTCCCTCGGCGAGCGCCGCCGCAGCCGTCGACAAGACGCAGGCCGCCAACTACATCGTCAGGAACCTGCCGGGCAAGGGCAGCACGAGCGCCTCGATCACTGCGGCGCTCGGACTGGCCACCACCGGCGACTGCACCTACGCTCCCGCGCTGCGAACCCTGGTCAGCCAGCTGGAGAAGGGCGCGAAGGCGTACCTCTACCCGGGCAAGAAGCTGAACCAGGCGCGCGCCGCCAGCCTGGCCATCGTGGTCAAGGCTCTCGGCCTGAACCCGAGAAAGTTCGCCGGCTACAACCTCGTCTCACTGGTCACCAAGAGCCTGCCGTCCGATGGCCGGATCGGAACGTCCGACTCCGCGTTCAGCCAGAGCCTGGGCATCATCGCCCTGAAGCGCGCGGACGCGACCATCCCGGTCACCCTGCTGACCAAGCTGCTCAGCCTGCAGGACGACAGCGGCGCCTTCGGCTACGACGCCGGCGGCTTCCAGGCCGACCCCGACACCACCGCGTTGGGCATCCTCGCCCTGAAGGCCGTCGGCCAGCTCGATCCCCAGCTGGACGACGCGACGAACTGGGCGCAGACCACCCAGACCGGGGACGGCTACTGGGAGGCGTACTCACCGGTGGACTCCACCGGCCTGCTCGGCTCCGCGCTGAAGTCGGTCGGCAAGGACGTCTCCACGGCCGAGGCGTGGCTGGCCGGTGAGCAGAACTCCGACGGCGGCTTCCCCAACTCCCTGGACGAAGGCACCGCATCGGACGTGATGGCGACCGCGGACGCCCTCTACCTGATCAACGGCACGTCGCAGCTGGACACCTCGCTGAACCTGGGCAAGTGCCCGAAGAGCCCGAAGAAGCTGCCCGCGTCCACCACCTCCTGCACCGGGGTGTGGGTGGTCGTCGATCGAGGCAACGGCCAGGAGACCGCGCGCTGTGCGACGAAGTACAGCACCGGCATGGTGGCGCTGAAGAGCGCAGGAATCAGCGTTGAAGCACCGGGGGGCTTCGTGTCCCGGCTGCACGGCTTCCCACAGATCATCGACACCACCTACTCGAAGTACTGGGGCTACTGGCACGCCAGCCCGAACCCGGACGGCACCTGGGGCTCCTGGGAGTCGTACATGGTGGGCGCCTCCGATTCCACCCCCAAGCAGGGCGACGTCGAGGGCTGGTACTACGCGCCGTACGCCGAGAGCGCATCCTTCCTGCAGCCGCCGGTCGGCTACGCGGCGTCCCCGACCCCGACGATCGACAACACCGCGCCGAAGGTGGGCGACACCCTGACCGCCACGGTCGGCGACTGGAGCCCCGCACCCGATCAGGTCTCGATCCGCTGGTACCGATCGGGGGCTGCGATCTCCAGGGCGACCGGCGAGACCTACACCCTGACCAAGTACGACTACGGCAAGGTCATCACGGTCAAGGTCACGGCCAGCGGTAAGGGCCTCCAGACCGTCTCGAGGACCTCCGCTCCGACGGCCAAGGTCACCAAGTGAGGCGTTTCCTCCTCGCGGCTGCGCTGGCGATCCCCCTCCTCGCCGGCGCGGCCGCGTCCACCACCGCCCAGGCGGCCCCGCTGCCACAGGCCGCCACCTGCAGCGGGGTCTGGGTGGTGGTCGACTTCGGGTCGCTGGGTGGCACCAGCACGAAGTGCGCCACCAGCTACGGAAGCGGCACCGCGGCACTGAAGAGCGCAGGCTTCAGCGCCACGCTCGACAACGGCTTCCTGCTGAAGGTCAACGGCAAGCCGTCCAGCCCCGACCCGAACACGGCGTACTGGTCGTACTGGCACGCGACGCCGAAGGACGACGGCACCTGGTCCTCGTGGTCGTACTCCACCCTCGGCGCGGACTCCTACCACCCCACCAAGGGCAACGCGGAGGGCTGGCACTACCAGAAGTTGTCGGACGGGAAGGTCGCACCCGGCGTCGATCCCCCTGTCGCCGACACCAGCACGCCGACGCCGACAGCGACGAAGACGACCAGCAAGCCGACCGCCACCGCGACGAAGACCAAGACCGCGTCCGCGTCGGCGACGCCGACGAAGACCAAGACCGCCAGCGCGACCCCGACGGCGACACCCGCGGCGTCCGAGGCGAGCCCGGCCCCGTCCGGCACGCCGGTCGCGACGTCGGCCACCCCGCTCGGCGCCGACCAGGCGACCGAGGTCGCGTCGGAACAGGTCAGCGGTGTTCCGCAGGACACTGGTAGTGGCAGCCCGGTCGGCCTGTTCGCCGCCGGCGCCGTGATCGTGCTCGCCGGGGGCGGCCTCGGCGGCTGGTGGCTGATGAAAGGACGCAGACCCTGACCTCACTGCACCCGTGGGCCTGGTGGTGCTGGGCGATCGGCATCGGGATCGCCGTCAGCGGCACCACCAACCCGTTGCTGCTCGCGCTCATCGCCACCGCCATGGTGGCGGTGGTGATGCTGCGCCGCAGTGACGCCCCGTGGGCGCGGTCGGTGAAGACCTACCTGCTGCTCAGCCTGTTCGTCATCGGCATGCGGCTGTTCTTCCAGATCCTGCTCGGCGGGAACCACGGCGAGACGGTGCTGTTCACGCTGCCGCAGGTGCCACTGCCGGACTGGGCCGCCGGCATCCAGCTGGGCGGCACGGTGACTGCGGAGGCGCTGACCAGCACCCTCTACGACGCGCTGCGGCTGGCGGTGATGCTGCTGTGCATCGGCGCGGCAAACGCCCTGGCCAACCCGCGGCAGGCGCTGCGATCGGTGCCGGCAGCGCTGTACGAGGCGTCCGTCGCGGTCGTGATCGCGCTCAGCGTGGCACCCCAGCTGATCGAGAGCGTGCAGCGGGTACGTCGCGCGCGACGGTTGCGCGGCAATTCCTCGACCAGCCTGCGCACGCTCGGCACGATCGCGATGCCGGTGCTCGCCGACGCCGTCGAGCGCTCGATGGCGCTCGCGGCGGGCATGGAGTCGCGGGGCTTCGGCCGCACTCGCGGCCTGCCGACGAAGGGCACCCTGCCGCTGATGCTGGTCTCATCGATGGTCGCAACCGCAGGGGTCTTCCTGCTGCTCAGCACGGACTTCTGGGCGCTCTCCCTGGGGCTGCTCGCCACGGGGGTGACGGCCGCGACCCTCGGCCTGCGACTCGCCGGACGTCGGCTGCGGGTCACCGCCTACCGCCCCCACCCCTGGCGGGCGCGAGAGACCCTGGTCGCAGCGAGCGGGGTGCTGGCGGCCGTCGTGGTGCTGGGTCTGGGCTGGCTCGACCCGGACGCGCTCGGCCCTGCGCTGGCGTCCCTGCTCGACCCGGCCGCCCTCACTCCGAGCACCAATCCACTGGTCTGGCCCGGGCTGAGCCTGCCCATGCTGGTCGTCGTCGGGCTGGTGCTCGCACCGATCCCGCTGACCCGGGCGCGCCACCGGGCCGAGACCGCGTCCACCCGCAACGACACCCGCGTGCGCTCGCTGCGTCCGCGCGCCGAGATCGAGCCGGAGCGTGAGCTGGCATGGCGGTGATCACCTTCGACGAGGTCTCGGTGACCTACCCCGGCGCCGGGCGGCCCACACTGGAACGGGTCAGCTTCGAACTGCCCGAGGGCGACCTGTGCCTGGTGATCGGCGCCACGGGGTCGGGCAAGTCGACGCTGCTGGGCGCGATCAACGGTCTCGTGCCGCACTTCACCGGCGGGACGCTGCGCGGCCGCGTGATCGTCGACGGCCGCGACACCGCCCGCCACCGGCCGCGCGACCTCGCCGACGTGGTCGGCTACGTGGGCCAGGACCCGCTGCGCGGCTTCGTCACCGACACCGTCGAGGACGAGATCGCGTACGGCATGGAGCAACTCGGCACCGACCCGGTGGCGATGCGCAAGCGGGTCGAGGAGACGCTGGACCTGATGGGCATCGCCGACCTGCGCAGGCGTCCGCTGACCGAACTCTCCGGTGGGCAGCAGCAGCGGGTGGCGATCGCCGCAGTGCTCGCCGCGCAGCCTCGCGTCCTCGTGCTGGACGAGCCGACGTCCGCCCTCGACCCGACCGCGGCCCAGGACGTGCTGGCCGCCATCTCCACCCTCGTCCACGAGGTGGGGCTCACCGTCGTCCTCGCCGAACACCGGCTCGAGCGGGTGATGCAGGCGGCCGACTC
>PHEV01000133.1 GCA_002843035.1 Actinobacteria bacterium HGW-Actinobacteria-5
ATTCCCC
Source organism: Actinobacteria bacterium HGW-Actinobacteria-5 (assembly GCA_002843035.1). GTDB lineage: Bacteria > Actinomycetota > Actinomycetes > Propionibacteriales > Propionibacteriaceae > Propionicimonas. The sequence goes on from PHEV01000133.1 coordinate 8, forward strand.
AGATCAGGACCATCCAGCCCTGCTTGTCGAAGATGGCCACCAGGCCGGGCAGCATCGCGGTGAAAGTGGTGTCGTCGACGGTGTCGAGGGCGCTCATGGTGAGGCAGAGGGCACCCTTGTCGGCGGCGAGCAGGCAGGCTCCGAGCACGGCCATCCCGCCTCCAACCAGGCCGGCCCACGCGCCGCGACCGGCACGCAGCAGCGACTGCAGGTGCAGCGCAACGACGACGAGGAGGGCGGTGTTGAGAGTCACGAGTGCGTGCCCGAGCTGCAGGACGGGGTTGCCGCGCGCCCGCAGGATCAGATCGGCCGGCTCCAGCAGGTGGATGCTGCCGAGCCCTGGATGGGTGGCGAACGCGAACACGAAGATGGTGGGCATGGCGAGGAGCGCCGCGGCGGTGCCGAGTCGGCGAGCCCGCTCGATAGGATCGGGACGGTTCAGTGTCCGTGGTGCGGTGGGCAGGGTCGTGGTGGTCATGGGTCCTCCTGACGATTGGCTTGTGATTCCACGATCCGGCACCCCGGCGACGTGCGCCACGACGAACCGCGTCAGTTCCGGACAGGAGCCGCGTATGTGTCCGACATCGGTGGATCCTCGAACGATTCGCACCCGGTACCGGCTCCGGGGCGCCTTGCTGGACCTGCTCCGGACCCGCGCCTGGGACGAGGTGACGGTGGCGGAGGTGGTGGCTCACGCCCGCTGCTCACGCTCGACGTTCTACGCACATTACGAGGACCTTGATGCCCTTCTGGCTGACGCTTTCCTGGGCGCTGCCGAGATCGTGCCAGCGACCGGGCAGGGTCACTGCCTCGCCTTCGTGCCCGGCCTGTTTGAGCACCTCGCCCAGCATCGCGTCCTTGCCGAGCCCTACCTGCTGGCCGGACGCGGGGGGCCCATGGTGGCGGCGTTCAGGGAGCGGATCAACACCCACATCCGGGAACGACTGGACGCGACCGCGCCCAGCCTGACGGAACCGCAACGCGGGGAGGTCGCGGCCGCACTGGGTGGCGCGGTCTGGGCGGTCGTGATCTGGTGGCTCGACCATGGACGGGACGTGACGCCCACCGACGCGGCCGCCACAGTGCTCACCCTCCTCGGCCCCGGGCTCAGTCGGGTGACGCACGACTGAATCAGCCGCGGAGAAACGACGAACCCCTCCTTCCCTGATTCTGGGGAACGCCTATTGCCGAGTGGTCCGTATGGTCGCGAGGATCCGCTCGATTTCGGCGAGCTGAGCGGAATCCGAGGTCAGGCCCTGTGCGTAATAGCCCGTCTCGGTCGTCGTTGCGGACCGCGCCTGCACGACGATGTAGATCGCCCCTGGCACAGCTCCGGTACCCAGCAGCACTCGCTCGCCATTGACGGTCTCCTCAGAGACCTTGACGTCGCCGTACTTCTCCGAGATGAGGTCATGCAGTGTGGCTGCGTCGATGGGCTCGGTGTCAACGGTGATGCCCACTCCGGCACCTTTGGGGCCCTTCAGTTCGAGACCGCAATGCTCCATCGTCTGGCTGGTCCAGCCAGCGGGCGCGCTCACGCTGAAACAGGCTCCTCCTGGTGCATCGGGCGGGGTGGACGACGGCGGGGCCCCGCTCAGAACCGGGGTGTTGGACACGCTCGGGGCCAGAGTGCAGCCACCTGCGGCAAGGCTGATCAGGGCCGCGAGACAAAGGGCGACCCATCTGGTTGATCGTGCCAGATGCATGGCGTCGACCCTATCGCCGGCGTCAGACACCCGATCCTCCATGGCGTCCTCAAGACCGGACAGCCCGACACCGAAAGCCTCGCCTGATACCACCAGACCAGCGCTGCCACCTGACGTCGAGGAACCTGACGTCGAGTGCCGCTCCCGATACCTCGTCGAGCTCATCGGGTGATCGCGAACACCCGATAACCGGCCGCGACCAACGCTGCGTCGTGGCGGCGCGCCTCAGCGGGATATCGATGCTCGCGTCCGAGCCGATCGTCTCGGCAGGTCCCCGATATGCCATGGTTGTCTCGCCGGTGCGAGATGTGGTGGAGAAGATGGCTGAGGCTGCGCGCAAGTCGGTCCCGGGCAAGCCGGGAGGATTCGTCGCACTCCTGCTCACCTCCATCGGCTTGGCGCTCGCGGCCCCCCTGGTCGCGACGCTCCTTCTTCGCTTCGGGGTCCCGTCCAGGCCCTGCCCAGATCTTGCGTGCGAGCACCAGGACGCGGCGACCCTCACCATGGTCTTCCAACTGTCACTACCTGGTCTGGTCCTGCTCCTTCTGGCAGCAGCAGTCTGGATCCTGCGCCGCCGGCTCAGCTTCACACCGCCACCAGGCTGGCCAGCCTCGCCGGCCGACTGGGTGCCCCCGCCGAACTGGCAGCCTCCCGACGATTGGCCAACAGCACCCGAGAAGTGGAGCTACTGGCGGATCCGCTGAGGCCCAGTCCCGCGCCGCTCTCCGCACACCCCGGTGTGTACCGGACACACTTGGGCTATGACCGAGATCGAGTTCTGGCCAGACTACGGCCCGGGACCCCTCTGGCGGGACGGCCGAGCCGTCGTCCCCGAGGAACTCGGCATCCCGGAACTGCTCGCAACTCAGCTTCGGACGTGGAACGCCGGCTACAACGAATCCAGGGCCCCGATTGAAGGACCTGGCGACTCTGCCTGGATCGCAGAGGGGGTTGAACTCTTGCGCGCAACTCGCGACGCGCTTGCTCCGCGCACCGAGGTCGTCGTTACCGAGCCGTGGTGGGGCGAGGAGCCAACACACTAGCGACAGAAGATCTCCGGCGCGGCAGATGAAATGCGCATGGGTGAGAGACTGCAGCGTGGCTCTCGTCTGGTACTCCGCTTGGCAGATGGAGTGCTGCGGCCAGCCCTTCTCCGTCAACGATCGCGTCGAGTGGAACCTGACCGAGGAACCAGAGGTGGATTGGATTGAGGCCGCCGTCGGAGTCGATCTTGCCGTTCAAGTTACCCATCAAGAAGACCACCACGAGCTGGACGAGAACGCCGTGGCCAGGAAGGGGAGGGTACGAAGCATCCGGTGCGCCTACAGCCGCTACGCCCCCGGACCCGGGGGCGACGGGCTCTACCCCCTCCAGGGCACAGCAGAAATCAGGCCAGCAGAGCGTGTCGACGGCACCGAAGATGTCCACGGCGACCTGCGCTTCAACGGTTACCTTGTCGAACTTGATCTTGAGCTCAACTGACGGCGACCCCGAACCGCTCGCGGAGTGAGCGGCTGTCTTGCTCTCTGGTTCGTGGCCGGGTGGTCTGGCTCGGTGTGAGCCGGTCCGCCTCGGTTCTGCAGGTGGCTGGCGAGGTTCGTACGGTCGCCACCCTCGCGTCGCGGACGGGCGGTACCTACGCTCGTTGCGTGAGGGGAAGGTCGAAGCTGTGGCTGCTGTCTGCGGCCCTGATCGCGGCTGGCGCCGCCCTTGAGGCGGCCGCCGTCATGCTCTACTGGCGGCCGTGCGCGGGGAGCATGCTCAATGGCAGCGTCCTGCGCGGCTACCGGTACGAGTCGGAGTTCACCGCCGAGTGCCTTGCCGCGATGGACCGCGCGCCGATGTTCGTCCTGCCCCAGCCCGGCTCGGGCTGGACCCTGATGGGTTCCCTGGGCGCCACGGCCGGGCTTCTGCTGGCCGCCGCCTGGCTGGTGCTGTTGCCTGCCCTACGGCTCCCGAGGATCGTCACGCTGACCGCCGCACTCCCGGTACTCCTGGGGATCGCCCTGGTCATCGACTCCGCCGTGACGTCGCTCACTCCCGAGACCGCCGACGACGAACTCGGTCGCGCACTGGCGGTTCTGATCGAAGTGTCAGCGCTGCTCGCCCTGGTCGCTATCGCGGCGGCCGGGGTCGCGGAGCGTCTGCTGGCCAGATCCGCGATCGTGCTTCTCGCTGCGACCTCGACCGGCCTGTTTCACCAGATCGCCGAGTACATCGTCGCGATCGCTTTCAGCGACGCCAACTGGGACGCCCCGCCGGGCTCCGGCTACTTCACCGTCGTCACGTGCCTGCTGGCGGCCATCGCAACAACCCTGTTCTGGTGGCTCGATAACCGCGCGCCGGGGGAGCCAGTCCGGAAAATCAACCTCACCCGCCGTCGCGTTGTCGTTGTCCATGCCCCAGTAGTGTCCGCTCCGGCCCGATCATGACATCCAGACCCGCCCGGTCTGCAACGCTACCGAGCACCGCCGTCCCTCCACGTCGAAGCCAGCACAGCAGCCAAGCCAAGGGACGCCGCATTGGGCCCATCCTGCATTCGCCAGATCGCGCGTCCGATGTTCGTCTCCTTCGGACGCGACGGCGGCGGAGGGAGGCTGTCTATCGCGCTCCTCCTGCTCACCGCCGGGCTGTCCCACGGGTGGAGCCTGTTCGGATAGCACAGATGCGGGTGTTCTGAACCCCAACAGTTGTGCCCTTGCTCCGGCACGGGAAGGGGCGCAGAGTACTCCTCAGGCGGCGTCGTCGCCCAGCACCGATTGGAGCGCCATGGATGACCCGATCGCCACCAATCCCGACCTGTATCACCTGCTCTTCGAGAACGACCGCGTGCGAGTCCTGGAGTACATCGACGGGCCCGGTGACGCCACCCAACCACACTCGCACCCTGACAGCGTGATGGTTACGTTGAGCACCTTCCGACGCCGGCTCCGCTCCGGCGACACGGAGATGGATGTGGAGTTGCCTGCCTTCGAGGCCCGATGGCTGGACGCTCAAGAACATGCGGGGACCAACATCGGTGATACCCCGACCCACACGATCTTCGTGGAACTCAAAGAGCCCTCGCGGCCAGATGCCCCACACAGCCGCTTGGGGCCTTCAACATCCTGACGACGGGTCTCGTATCGCCCGTCGGCCCGGCCAGCTCGATCCTCGGCGCCCGACCTCAACAGACCACTGGACGGCCCGAACCCGGGGTAGCCGGCAGGTGGTCAGCCCCGCTTCGCGATCTTCCGGTACAGCGGCGCCAGCCGGCGGTGGAGGTCGACGAAGGTGCCGAACGCCTCGTCGTAGACCGCTCGCACGCTGGGGTTCGGATCGTGCACGTCCGCGACCTCGACCAGGCCCGGAACATCGGAGGCGGTGATCGCGCCCACGCCGATGGCACCGATCAGCCCGGCGCCACGGGCGTTGGCTGCCACCGGTTGAGCCACCCGGTGCACCGGCACGCCGAGCACATCGGCGAGGATCTGCGTCCACGAGTCTGACCGGGCTCCCCCTCCGACCAGGCGGATCGAGGTCACCGGTGCGGGCAGGAAGCGGTTCACCGGACGCAGCAGCCACCGCGTGTTCAGGGCGATGCCCTCGAACACGGCCCGGAGCAGGTCGGCGCGGGTGTTGTGCAGCGAGACGTTGAACAGCCCTGCACGCAGGGCCAGGTCGTCCACCGGGGCACGCTCGCCGTAGATCCACGGCGTGTAGATCACCCCGTTCGACCCGGCGGGCACCGTCGGCACGATCTGGTCGGACGCCGCGAAGAACTCGCCCCTCAGGTCGGCAGCCACCAGCGGGTCGCCCGCACCCACCACGTTGTCGCGCAGCCAGTCGAGGTTGCCCCCGGCGGTGGCCTGCAGGGCGATCATCAGGTACCGGTCGGGCAACGCGCACGGCACGGACGCAATGCTGTGCACCACATCGGTCTTCTTCGCCGGCACGTGCCCCGCGATCCACGACGACGTGCCCAGGTACAGGTGACAGTCGCCGTTCGCCACCGTCCCCGCGCCGATCGCCGCCGCCGTGACGTCGATCGCTCCGGCCACGACCTGCACCGACGCGGGCAGGCCCAGGTGTTCGGCGGCAGCACCGGTGAGCGTGCCGATCACGTCGGTGCAGGCGACGATCTCGGGCAGCTTGTCGGCGTCGATCCCGCTGCCCGCAACCAGGCCCGCGTCGTAGGCGACCCGTCCGGGGTTCCGGTTGTCGGTCACCCAACTGGTCAGGATCGAGTCGACCGTGGCCACGGCCCGTCCGGTCAGCCGCAGGTTCAGGTAGTCGAGCACGTTCAGGAACACCGCGGTGCGCTCGTACACCTGGGGCAGTTCGTCCCGCACCCACAGCATGTGTGCGGCCGGGTCCTTGCCGGTCGGGGACGGTGCGCCGCCGGTGAGCCGGATCCAGGCCGCGTAGCGGGAGGCGGCCAAGCCGTTGATGGCCGGGCGCCCACCGAACTGGCGGCGCAGGTTCGGCGCACCGCGCATGTCCATCCAGAGCACGCAGTCGGTCAGGGCCTCGCCGTTCGCGTCCACGGGAATCGTGCCCTCGCCCTGCGTGGAGCAGCACACCGTGGTCACGGCCGCATAGTGCTCGGGGTGCTTTGCCGCGAGGCGTGCGGCGCAGCGTCCGAACGCCTCCCACCACTGCGCTGGGGCCTGCTCGGCTCCGCCGCCCGGCAGGATGGCCAGGTCGACCGGTTCGCTCTCCCAGCCGACCAGCCGGCCGTCCGCGCCGACCAGGGCCAGCTTCATCCCCGACGTGCCCAGGTCAGCCGCGAGCACCTGCGGCACGATCGCGCCGGGTGAACTCACCGCCCGCGGGCCAACTCCCACGCCTAGGCCCCCTCAACCAGGGCGAACGACTGATCGAACCGCTCGAGGGCGTCGTCGATGACGGCATCGGTGCAGGCCATCGACGTGTACAGCCGGGAGCCGGCGAGCGTGATGATGCCGTGGGCGGCGTAGACGGCGCCCATCTGTTCCATCACCGTCTTGCGAATGCCGTTCTCCTTCAGCAGCTTGGCGGGATTGCGCATCGAGAGCATCATCACTCCCGTCGACTCAAGATGCACGATCGAACCCTGGTTGTACACCACGTAAGGCAGGCCGTGCTTCGCCACCAGCCGCCGCAGCCCCTCGGCGAGCCGGTCCCCTGCGCTCCCGGCGATCACCGGAGCGTTGGTGCGGGCCATCTCCTCGATCGCGAACACCCCGGCCGCACACGACAACGGGTTCGCCGAGAGCGTCCCGCCAACCTGGACGTGCGCGCCGGCCTTGCCGTCCAGGCCGGACCCGAAAACGGCCATGATGTCGGCGCGGCCTCCGACGCCACCGGCCATCGGGTACCCACCCGAGACCGCCTTGCCGAGGACGGTCAGGTCGGGCCGGACGCCGAAGTAGCCCTGCGCCCCGCCCATGCCGAGGCGGAAACCGGTGACGACCTCGTCGAAGATCAACAGGGCCTTGAACTCGTCGCAGAGCTCGCGGATCTTCTCGTTGTAGTCGTGGGGCACCGGACGCGTCCCGCTCTCGGGCCCGACGGGCTCGACGATCACCGCGGCCGTGCCGCCGCGCAGCCGGTTCTCGATCAGCTTGCGCTTCAGTTCGCCCAGCGACTCGGGGAACACCTCACGGGTGTCCGCGGTCGCGCCGAGCGGGATGCCCTTGGCGTTCATCCGCCAGGTGCCGGGCACACGCAGCCCGACCACCATCGTGTCGGACCAGCCGTGGTAAGCACCGCCCATCTTGATCACCATCGGCTTGCCCGTGAACGCACGGGCGCCGCGCACGGCGGCCATCACGCCCTCGGTTCCGGAGCCCAGGGACCGGTACACCTCGATGCTCGGCATGAAGTGGTGGATGAGCTCGGCGAGTTCCAGTTCGGCCTTGTGGAACAACCCGGTGACCGGACCGGACTCGCGGACGAGTTCTTCCACCCGCTCGCGGACGGGCGCGTAGTTGCTGCCCAGGATCGTCGGGGCGCCGGCCTGCAGGAAGTCGATGTAGGTGTTGCCGTCCACGTCGGTCAGGTGGGCACCCTCCGCCTTCGTGATCGCGAGCGGGAACGGGGAGTTGAAGGCGAGGTTGTGCTGCACGCCGCCGGGGATCCGCTTCTTCGCGCGGTCGGTGATCTTCCTGCTGCCCGCGCACCTCGTCTCGAAGTGCTCCAGCACTTCCAGCATCGCGTCGTGCCGGGGCGCACGGACCGGCTGGTCGACGAGCGCGTCCAGACGCCGGTAGACGTCGGGGACGTCCGGGTAGGTGGTGATGGCGTAGCCGAGCGTGGCCGCGTCCGGCAGGTCGCTCCGCGCGTCCGTCGGGTTCGCGTCGATCGCCGGGCTCGAACCGCTGGTCGAGCCTGCGGAAACCCGCGCTGCGACCGCGTCCGCGCTGGGCAGTGGGGCAGGCCCGACGGGCTCGGCAGGAATGGACTTCGTCACCTGCTCGGCGATCCGCTTCTGCTCGGAGCGGAGCTTCGAGATCGCGATCTCACGGATCGGCGCCGGCACCGTGTAGACCTTGTCGGGTTCGGTGACCAGCGCCATCAGGTACGCGATCGAGACCTTCTCGAGCAGCCCCATCGCGAACACCGCGCGCTCAGGATCGGTGCCGAGGACCACGACGCCATGGTTGGCGAGGATGAACGCATTGCCGCCAGAGCCCAGCTTCTTGCGCATGTTGCTGGCCAGGAAGCTGGTGCCGGCCGGCGCGTAGTCGACGATCGGCACCTCGCCACCGAGGAAGCGGCTCTGCTCGTCCGACAGCGCGGGGATCGGTTTGCGCAGGTACGACAGCGCCGAGGCGAACGGCTGGTGAGTGTGCACGATGGCGTGGACGTCGGGCCGTTCGCGGTAGATCGTCGCGTGCATCCCCGCCTCCACGGACGGGGCGAGCTCGGAGGCCCCCTCGACGGCGACGACCTTCCCGTCGAAGTCGAGGACGCAGATGTCCGCCGCCCGCATCTTTTCGTAGCCGTAGTTGCTGGGCGTCACCGCGTAGAGCTCACGCCCCGGAACACGGACGGACACGTTGCCCTCGGTGGCCTTCAGGAACCCCCGATCCAGCATGGTGCGACACATGGACAGGACGTGCTCACGACTGGCGGCGAATTCCATGCCGACATTCTCCATCATCACTGGCTGACAGTTCTTTGACCCCTGGACAGAAAGCAGGCTGTGAATACTATTTCGCTGTGACAGTTTCTACGCCCGGTGTGCCCTGGGGCCGCCTTCCGCAGGAGCTCGCCGCCACCATCGCCCCCGAGGTCGACCGACTGCAGGCGGACATCTTGCGGCTGATCGACTCCGGGCCCGAGTGGGCGGGTCGGGTCGGCGACGCGAAGGTGCGCGCCGACCTCGGTCGCGCCACGCGCACGGTGCTGGTGCGCTTCGTCCGCCTGATCGGCACCACCGAACCCCCGCTGACCGCGCCGGAGCGCGCCCAGTTCCGCGAGCTCGGCGCG
>PHEV01000291.1 GCA_002843035.1 Actinobacteria bacterium HGW-Actinobacteria-5
TCGGCCGGGTTCAGAGGTTGTCGGGGACCTTCAGTTCGCTGTGCGCGATCTCCTCGATGGAGACGTCACGGAAGGTGAGCACCTTCGCGCTCTTCACGAAGCGCGCCGGACGGTACATGTCCCAGACCCACGCGTCGCCCATCGACACCTCGTAGTAGACGTCACCGCCCTCGGTGCGGACCTTCAGGTCAACCGCGTTGCACAAGTAGAAGCGACGCTCGGTCTCCACCGCGTAGGTGAAGATGCCGACGACGTCCTTGTACTCCTTGTACAGCTGCAGTTCGAGTTCGGATTCGTACTGCTCAAGGTCCTCGGCGCTCATAACGAGTTCACCTTAATCGCTCGCCGGACGTTGTCGAAGCACATCCGGTGAATGCCGCTCGGCCCGTGCCGGTCCAGCCGCTCCTGGTGCAGCGCGGTGCAATACCCCTTGTGGATGTCGAAGGCGTAGTCGGGCAGCTGGTCGTGCCAGTCGGCCATGATCCGGTCCCTGGTCACCTTGGCCACCACGGATGCTGCGGCGACGCAGGCGGCGACCCGGTCGCCCTTCCAGATCGCCAGGCTGGGCATGCCCAGCCCGTCCACGCTGAACCCGTCGGTGAGCGCGAACTCAGCCTGGGGCCGCAGCCGCAGCAGTGCCCGACGCAGCCCCGCGAGGTCTGCCTGGTGCATGCCCAACGCGTCGCACTCGTCGGCCTCCACACTGACCACGGCCCACGCCAGGGCCCGATCGAGGATCTCCGCGTAGACCCGCTCGCGTGCGGCAGGTGTGAGCAACTTGGAGTCGGCGAGCCCGGGGATCTCCCCCGCCTTCCCCGGATGCAGGATCACCGCCCCGGCCACCAGGGGCCCGGCGCAGGCGCCACGGCCGGCCTCGTCCGCTCCGGCGATCAGCTCGAAGCCGCCCCGCCGCAGCGAGGCCTCGTAGGCGTAGATGCCGGCGTCCCGGCGTACCACCACCGCCACGGGGTCAACACACGACCTTCGGCCCCGACAGCACCGGGGCGGCGGGTGGAGTGCCACCCGCGGGGATGTTCTCGAACGTGCGGGGTCGGCTGATCCCGTGGAAGCGGTCGAACGGATAGACCACGGCGATCGCGGTACCCACGATG
>PHEV01000134.1 GCA_002843035.1 Actinobacteria bacterium HGW-Actinobacteria-5
GGAGCACGTCCCGCTGCAGCCCGGACGCGACCAGCGGCGTGGCCAGCAGCGCCACCGCCGCGGCGACGCCCACCATCAGCCAGGCCAGGGCCGCCGAGCGCAGCGCTGCGGTCCCGCGCACCCGGGTCAGTCGGACGCCGCTGGCCTGGGCCGCCCGGTGCAGCGCCTCGGTCCGCTCGGCACGTGCGCGCCAGGCCAGCCAGCCCGCGCAGAGCAGCAGTCCGAGTCCGCCCAGCACCGCCTCGCGCGGTGCGGCCACGGCCAGTCCGCCGAGCCGCACCGGACGCGCCGGGGCGTCCGGGCCGAAGCCGAGCCCGAACCACTGTATGGCCAGCGCCACCGGAACGGCCGCGACGAAGCTGCGGGTACGCCGCCAGGACAGGAGCAGGGCGGCCAGCGGTCCGGCGAGAAACACGACCAGGGCCGGCACGAGCAGGTTGCGGTACTCCCCCACCGGCAGTTCGACGGTGACCAGGTCCTTCCACGCGGTGAACAGGCCGGCCAGGAACTGGGTCAGGCCCCGCACCGGGCCGACCCGGTACACCGGCACCGCGACGACCAGCCCCAGCACCAGCGCGACCGCCGCAGCCGCAGCGGCCGTGATCCCGCCGCGCCAGCAGGAGCGGTGCGCCCGCACCGCCAGCACCGCCGCCGCAGCGACACAGCCGCCCACCAGCACCAGGTACGTGATCGAGGCGTAGATCGGCCAGGCCGCGACCGCGGCGAGCGCTGTCATCGCGGCCACGTACAGTGCCCCGCCGGCCTCGATCCGGCCGAAGGTCCCGCGCGCCACCCGACGCGCCTTCACGACTGGGCCCCCCGGACGAGCAGCTGGGTGAGGTCACCGAGCACACCGACCGTGAGGACGGCCATCGAGCCGAACTGCCGCAACCGGGGTTGGGCGGTCTGGTCGCACACCACCGCGATCACGGCCGCGTCGATCGGGAAGGCCAACGCCGCCTGCCGCAAGGTGCGCAGCCCTACCGGTGAACCGGCGACCACCACCGCCAGCGACAGCTGGTCGGTCGACTCCGCTGCCAGCCGGCACACCTCGGCCAGCGGCATCGTCGACTCGGCGGTCTCGACCGGGCAGAAGCCGTCCAGCAGCGCGCGCGGCGTGGTGGTCGGCAGCGTCCGGATCGCGCGCATCCGCGACCGCACCAGCTCCGGAACCTCCGCGCTCGCCATCACGTCCAGGTCGCGGCCGTCGCGAATCGCCTGGACGGCGATGGACGCGGCGGCGCTCACCGCCAGTTCGAACTCGTCGGCGTCGGCGTACTCGTCGGCGGCGCAGCTCAGCACCACCGCGATCCGGGAACGCCGCGACTCCTCGTACTGGCGCACCATCAGGTCGCCGGTCTTCGCCGTCGACTTCCAGTGGATCTGGCGGCGGGAGTCGCCGGGGGCGTAGGGCCGGATGGCGTGGAAGGAGACGTCCGAGTCGACCAGGTGCCGGGTCGGCGCACCCTCGAGGTCCCGGACCAGCCCGACGCTCGTGGACGGCACCGGGACGGTGCGCGGGTGCACGTACAGGTCGTGCACGTCGTCGAAGGCGATCTCCCTGCGGAGCAGTCCCACCGGGTCCGCGCGGACGGCGGTCACCGGCCCGACCGTGATGATGCCACGCCGGATGGCCGGCACCACCAGATCCCGCGCGAGGTCCCGTCCGGGCCGCAGCAACGGCAGGGCGAGCTCGACCAGGCCGGTGCCGACCGGTAGCTCCAGCCGGCCGGGCAGCGCCGTGCGCCGTCCGATGTTCGCCACCCGGACGGCCCCCTTCACCTCACTGCCGGCCACCACCCGCTGGGCGGTGATGCCGAGGTCCACGGCATAGGCGGGACGCCCCAGCAGGAACGGCAGCGCCAGCACGAGGAGCACCAGCGCGGCCAGGCCGGCCACGATCCACTCCACCCAGCCGAACCCCACGCCCAGGCCCAGGCCGACGGTCGCGGCGGCGAGCGCCAGCCACCCGGCCGGCGTCACCGTCGCCGCGACCAGGTGGGCGGCCGCGGCCAGCCGCCGGCGCACCGCCTGCCAGATGCGCAGCGTGGTGACCACGGCTCCGACGACCGCGCCCTCGCGCCCGGTGCCGTAGACCGCGCGGGTCCGCGTGCCGGTCTGGGCGGTCGTCCGGGTGGACCGGGATTCGGTGGACTCCATCGCTCAGCCGGCGACGCGCTCGCTGGGGGGCGGCACGGCGAGCACGACCTGTCCGACCACGGCCTCGGCCGTGACCCCGTCGAACTCCGCCTCGGGGTGCAGGATCAGCCGGTGGGCGAGCACCGGCTCGGCCAGCAGCTTCACGTCGTCGGGCACCACGTAGCCGCGCCCCTGGGCTGCGGCCCGCGTCCGCGCTGCCTTGGTCAGCGCCAGGCCGCCGCGGATGCTGGAGCCGAGCCGCACCTGCTCGGCGTCCCTGGTCGCCTCCACCAGCCGGGCGATGTAGTCGTAGACCAGCGGGTCGACGTAGACGTCGCGGGCCAGCGCGGCCATGTTCAGCAGGGCTTGCGTGGAGATCACCGCACCCACCTCGTGCCGGGTCACCGCGGAGTCCTCGAGGATCCGGACGGTGGAGGCCCGGTCCGGGTAGCCCAGCGAGGTCTTCATCAGGAACCGGTCCAGCTGCGCCTCCGGCAACCGGTAGGTGCCGGCCTGCTCGACCGGGTTCTGGGTGGCGATGACCAGGAACGGGAGCCCGACCGGGCGGGTCACGCCGTCGATCGTGACCCGGCCCTCGGCCATCACCTCCAGCAGCGCCGACTGGGTCTTGGGGCTCGCCCGGTTGATCTCGTCGGCCAGCACGATGTTCGCGAACACCGGACCGGAGTGGAACTCGAACTCCCCGGTCTTCTGGTCGTACACGGTGATCCCGGTGACGTCGCCGGGAAGCAGGTCGGGCGTGAACTGGATCCGGGTGCTGGTGCCGTCCACGGACGCCGCCAGCGCGCGGGCCAGCGAGGTCTTGCCGGTGCCGGGCACGTCCTCGAGCAGCACGTGGCCCTCGCTGAGCAGGGCCGTGAGCACCAGTTCGACGACGTGGCGCTTGCCGACGATCACCTGCTCGACGTTGTCGGCGATCCCGGCGAAGGTGCGCTGGAACCAGGTGGCCTGATCCTGCGAGATGGGCATGGTGGTCGGTCGCTCCTGTCGGTCAGGGAGTGGTGGTCGGGGTGGGCTCTGGGCCGGGGGCTGCGGTCGGGTCGCAGGTCGCGGACGCGGTGGCGGAGAAGTCGTCCAGCCCCCAGGCGTCGGGCCAGCTCACGGTGAGCGTCACCCCGCGCACCTTGGTTGCCGCGGCCGGGGCCGCGTTGTTCGTGCCGGTGCCCTTCTGCCAGGCGCCGCCGCCGGAGCCGTCCGGCACCCAGTACTCGGCGGAGGATGCGTTCGCCCTGATCGTCGCCTTGTTGCTGGTCGACTCCCCGATCCCGGTGGGCACCTTCTCGCCCACGCACTGGGCGCCGAGCCCGGTCACCTGCACCTGGTAGGGCGCCGTCGGGCCGGCGGCGGAGGCCTTGTTGGCGCGCACGGCACCCCAGGCGCCGCACGCGTCCGTCCACTCCTCATGGCAGTAGCGCACGCGGAAGTTGTCGGCGAACTCCGCCCCGAAGGAGGACGGCTGGTCGAAGTCGGGCTGGTTCCGGTACGGCGGCTTCTCGGTCGAGATCGGCGTGGTGGTGACCAGCCACAGGGGGTGGGAGTCGGAGCCGGACGCCGCCTTGTTCACCACGAACGTGTACCCGGTCGGCGCGGCCGGCTGCTGCAGCGCCCGGATCGTCCCGGTGGTGCTCGCCACACCGAACACCTGGCCATTGAAGACCGAGGCCACGCACAGGGTGATGTCGTAGGCGTCCCCGGCTCGCAGTCCGCCGAACGACGCGCTGGTCGCGGTGCCGTCCGGCTCGCACGACTGCCCGGCGCGGGCGAAGCCGTAGCGCAACTGGGAGCCGTCCCCGTTCAGTGAGGCGGACCCGTTGGCGGTGATCGTCGCGGTGGTGCCGCTCGCGGACAGTGCCGAGCTGAGCGAAAGGGCGAGGCCCCGCGGACGCCCGATGCCGTTGCCGTAGACCGTGATGCTCTGGCCCGAGCCGGAACCGCCGAGGTCCGGAGGCAGGTCGAAGCGGCTGTACGGGGTGATCGTGATCCGGGTGCTGCTGTTCGACCCCACGTGGAACTGGTCGACCACCACGCTGTCCTGGCCGCGGTTGAGCCGCACGGTCTGGTCGCCGCCCGCGTCGGAGGAGATCCGCAGCCGATCCGTCTGCGAGGTGTCGATGCCGCCGATGGTGAGCTTCACCACCTTGCCGTCGCCGTCCGGGGTGACGACGGGCTCGGCACTCGCCCCGTCGGGCGCGGGCGGGTCGGTGTAGGCCCAGGCGTCGGTCCACACGGCTTCCTTCGACTCCCCGACCGCGTTGTAGGCGGTGACCAGGTAGTTGCGCCGCTCGCCCAGCGGCGCCGGGATAGACGGGCAGCTGCCGTCGGGATCGCAGGTCGCCACCCTTTCGCCGCCCTCGCGGACGATGAAGCCCTTCAGCGCCGGGTATGCGCGGGTGGCGTCCCCCGGCTTGACCCGCAGCTGCACCGAGTCGGTGCTGAAGTTGATCTGGCTCACGCTCTGCGGGGCCTCGGGGAAGCCGAGCAGGTCGATGGTCAGGCGTCCGTCCCGCTCCCCCGCGGTGACCCGCCGCTGCGCGTCCTTGACCGAGAAGGTCGCGGTGCAGGTGCCGCCCGGCGTCCCGTCCGCCCAGGTCACCCGGATCGTCCGCTGCGACGCCACGGTGTAGGACACCCCGGGGCAGTCGGCACCAGCCTGCACGCCGACGACCGCCAGCGGCGCCTTCGGCAGCGGGTTCACCTCGCCGGGCGCGCCGACCACGGTGACCTCGCACGAGCTGTTCTCCTCCGAACACTGCTGCTGGGCGCTCCCTCCCTGCGGCAACAGGCTCGGCGCCGGACCGACCCGAAGGGTCAGGGTCGCAGGCCGCACGGCATCGTGGCTGGTGATCCGCACGATCAGCGGCTCGTCGGTGCCGGGAACGGCGTCCTCGCTGCCGTGGATCGTGAGCCGCTGGCCCTTCTGGGAGACCAGGAACGAGCGCTGGCCGCCGTCGGTGACCGAGTAGACGACGGATGCCTGGTCGGCCGTGCCGGCCCAGGTCGTCATCTGCGCGAGGTCGTAGCCGGCGTCCTCGCCCGGGCTGACCGTGAGCGAGGCGGGCTTCAGGATCGGCTGCGGGGCAGCGGGGGTGACCGTGACCGGCACCGCCAGGACGGTCCACGAGTCCTGCGCGGCCAGCTTGACCGGCACGTAGCAGGAGTCGGTCCACGGCGCGCCGCGACCGGCGCGGTACTCGACCACTGTGCCGGAGACCAGCCTGCAGGACGCGTCCCCGCGGGCCCCGGACGCGGCGAGCCCGTCCGTGCCCACCTGCAGGACTGCCCCGGTGGGCAGCGCCACCAGACCGGCCAGGTCGAACCGCACCGAGGAGCCCTCATCCACCAGTGGGACCTCGAGCCCACCGCGCAGGGTGAGCTGGACGTCCAGCGCCCCCGGCACCCGCAGGAAGCCGTAGGTGGCGATCGGGGTGCCGTCCGCGGACGTCAGCGGGCTGCCGTCGGCCGCGGTGGCGGTGAGTTCGAAGGGAATGATCCGGGTGCGCTGCGGCGCCTCGCCGGAGATCGACCAGCCGCTGGCTGCCGCGCCGGCGATCGGGCCCGCGCCCTGCCACAGGCTGAGGGTGAGCCGGGACGCGTCGCCGCCGGGCCAGCTGGCCTTGCCGGTGACCACGTCGACGCCCTGGGGGAACTGCTCGCGGGTCTCCGCGGTGAGCACGGTGTCGGAGACCACCGGGAAGTTCGGCACCTCCTCGCGGACCACCTTCACCACGATCAGGCCGGAGCCGGTGTTGCCCGAACTGCTGGTGACGTCGTAGCGGTACGACATGGTGCCGACGTTCTCGCCCGCGCTGATCACGACCTCGGCCTCGGACTGCTCGGCGACCAGTGCGGCGAGCCGCGCGTAGTCGGCGTTGGCGGAGCCGTCGGAGAGCGTCTGCGGGACGTTGGGCCGGACGCCGGTGATCCTCAGCGTGCCGCCGGTGGGGTCGATGTCGTTGGCGACGGCGGCCACCCGCACGGTGTTCTTCGCGCCGGCCTGCACCTGGGCGTAGTCGGTGTAGGTGACCGGGGCCGGGCTCGCGTCCTCGTCGAGCACGCCGACGCGGACGGTGCCCTCCCCCGTCGCACCCTGGCTGTCGACCACGCGGTAGCGGAAGTCCACCTGTCCCCCGCTGTCACCGGCCACGCTGGTGTAGGTGATGCTGCGGCCGTCCGCGGAGATCGCGGCCGCGCCGCGTTCGGGCTGGCTGAGTACCCGGTCCAGGCGCACCGAGTCTCCGTCCGGGTCGACGCCGAGGTCGTCGAAGCCGATCTCGACGCTCTGCCCGCTGAGCACGCGACCGGTCAGGGCCTGCGGCCGCGGTGGCCGGTTCTCGGTCACGGGTAGCACGGTCACCCGGACCGTGCCGTCGGCGGACAGGTTGGGGCTCCCGGCCACGGAGACCGCGTAGGTGATCCGGTACGCCCCGGGCCTGGTCGGAGCGAGGGTCCGGACCAGGTTGCCGGACGCGAAGGCCAGCGCAGCCGGGTCGGTGCTGCGCACCGAACGCGGGTCGAGGGTGACCGAGCTGCCCGCGGGGGCGATGTCGTTGGCGGTGACCGGGATGTCCAGCTGGGCGCCGGCGCGGACGGTGACCGCATCGTCGACCGCGATCGGGGCGAGCTGCGCGGCGGGCGGCAGCAGGTAGACGGTCGCCTCGCCGTCCACGCTCGCGCCCTCGCCGTCGGAGACGGTGTAGGCGACCGTGCCGAGCCGGCCGGGAGCGCCGTCACCGGTGCTGCCGAGCACCCGCAGCGACGCCTGGCCGACGGTGTCCACGGTGAGGGTGGCACGCCGGACGGGCTTCGCCTTCACCCCGCTCAGCAGCAGTACCCGTCCGGTCGGGTTGTCGACTGCGGCGAGCACGTCGACGGTCGCGTCCTCGCTGGGACGGACGAACGCGATCACGGGGGCTGTGGCCAGGAGGGCCGACCTGCCGTCGGTGACGGTGACCCGCACCGTCGCGGTGGCCCTCGTCGTCCCGTCGCTGACCGTGTAGTCGACCAGGTGCGTACCGGTGTCCCTGGCGCTGAAGGTGAACGCCAGTGAGCCGTTGACGACAGCGACCTTGCCGTCCCCGTGCAGCCGGACGTCGGCCAGCTCGAGCTTCGAGGCGGTGCCGGTGACGTGTCCCGAGACCGGAATGCTGCGGGTCTCGGCGGCCTCGACCGAGACCGCGAACGACTCGGCGGTCAGCCGTGGCCGCGGCGTCACCCGGACGGTGAGTTGCTTGGTGGCGGTCTCGCCCCGGGTGTCGGCGAGCGTGACCTCGACGGCCACCTTGGCCACCTCGGTGGCGGACGGGTCGTGGTGCTGCACCACGACCTCACCCTCCGGGGTGGCGGCAACCGAGACCGCGCGGCTCGCCGACTTCGCGCCCAGCACGAGCAGCGGGTCGCCGTCCGGGTCGACCCAGCCGTTCAGCACCGGTACCGCCAGCGTTCCGCCCGGCGCGACCTCAGGCGCGGGCCAATCGGCCAGGCAGCCGTTCGGGCACCAGGTGGGCGGCTGGTTCGTCGAATCGTCGGACACGGTGAGCGTGACGGTGGCCTGGTTGGAGTAGCGCCCGTTGACCGCGGTGCCGTCGCTGACCCGGTAGGTGAACGAGGCAGAGCCCGTGGCACTGTCGGCGACCCGCACGGCGAGCCGCTGGTTGTTGTCGGTCAGGCTGAGCGTGCCGAAGGCGGGGTCGAGCCGGGAGATCCGGCCGGGGTCGATCGTCAGCACGTCGGTGTTGGGGTCGTGGTCGTTCAGCAGGACGGGCAGGCTGACCAGCTCGCCGGCCCGGACGCCGAAACGGTCGTTCGCCGCGATCGGCGGCTTGGGGTCCAGCACGACCTCGGTGCGGGCGCCGTCGTTCGAGCTCTCGTGCCGCTGCGGCTCTGCCAGCGACCAGTCCTGGCTGGACGGGACGAGCGCGCCGTCCGGCAGCGTCCACACCCAGCCGGAGCGTGTCTCGTTGAGGATCGCACGGTCGTCGCCGACCTGGAACTGCGGCACCGCGTCCTCGGTGAGCTTCGCCCCGGCGTAGTCGAGCGCGATCGAGCGGCCCTCGCGCCACAGGGTGCCGCCGCCGTCGCGGGGCAGCCAGGCCGCCAGCAGCTCTCCCGCGACCACAACGGGGACGGCGGGCACCCCGAGGGCCGTCCCGGGCTGGAAGCGACGGCCCGCGCCACCCTGGAAGTCGATCTGGACCAGCCCCTGGCTGTCGGCGAGCACCACGTCGTCGCCGTCGATGGCGGGACGCTGCAGCGCGACCGTGCCCGAGGTGGCCAGCTCCACAGCCTTCCGGACGCCGGAGAGCCAGGCGTGTCGCCCGTCTCCGGCGAGCACGGCCCAGTGGCCACCCACCGCGGTCACCTGGATGCCGTTCCCGGTCGGCCCGTCGGGCACGTCGTCGACGCCCAGTTCGCGGTCGGCGGCGATGTCGTACCGCAACACCCTGCGGGTCTGCGCGGCGTAGGCGGTGACCACGCCGGCAGCGTCCACGGCGACCGCATCGGCGGCGAACAGCTGGGCGTCCGCGCCGCCGTCGGCCGGATCGCGCAGCTGGTTGAGCGCGTTCAGCCCGCTCAACCGGCCGTAGCTGACCGTGCCCGCCTCCGAACGGAAGGCGACGAAGTCGCCGGCCTGCGCGACGTCGACCGTACCCGCCGGGGTGGCCGGCGCCTCCTGCAGGGCGTCGGTGTCGAGGTCGGCAGGATTGCTCGCGTCCACGCTCGCCACGCGGCCCAGGCCGTCGGCGAGCAGGTAGGCCGCGCCACCGGCCTGCGCGACCCGGGTCGCGTTGCGCACCTGACGGACGGTGTCGAGCTCCCCGAGCTCGGTGTTCACCCGGGCGTAGCGCTGACCCTCGCCGGACTGCAGCGCCCAGACCGCGACGTCCGGGCTGGCGGCGTGGCGGGCGTCCAGGCCGGGCCAGAGCACGGAGCCGGTGACC
>PHEV01000135.1 GCA_002843035.1 Actinobacteria bacterium HGW-Actinobacteria-5
ACGGGGAAGTCGTCGCCGAGCGGGGCGGAGATGAGGTTCTGGTAGTCGTAGGTCCAGGGCTCGTAGTAGTCGTCGAGTTCGGGCTGGACGGGCGAGGCGAAGATGCTCAGCAGCTTCTGGAAACGTCCGCCCGCACGCAGCTTCAGCCCGCCTGACGGCGTACGCACCCAGCCGCCGCGCCAACGGTCCTGGTCCTCGTAGCGCCGCGGATAGCCCTGCCCGGGCCGGGTCTCGACATTGTTGAACCAGACGTATTCGGTGCCGGCCCGGTTGGTCCATGCCTGCTTGCAGGTGACCGAGCAGGTGTGGCAGCCGATGCACTTGTCGAGGTTCATCACCATGGCCACCTGGGCCATCACGCGCTTCGGGGACATCAGTACTGCACCTCCTGGGAGCGGCGGCGGACGGTGGAGACGATGTCGCGCTGCACCCCGGTCGGTCCGAGGTAGTTGAACGCGTACGCCTGGTGGGCGTACCCGCCGATCAAGTGGGTCGGCTTGACCAGGATGCGTGTGACGGAGTTGTGGATGCCGCCACGCTTGCCGGTCGCCTCCGACTTGGGCACGTCGATGGTCCGTTCCTGCGCGTGCTGGACGTAACAGATGCCGTCCGGAAGCTTGTGAGTCACCACGGCCCGGGCGACGAAGACGCCGTTGGCGTTGGTGAGTTCGATCCAGTCGTTGTCGGCGACCCCGATGCTGGCCGCATCGCTCACGCTCAGCCAGGCCTGCGGGCCGCCCCTGCCAAGGCTGAGCATGAAGAGGTTGTCCTGGTATTCGGAATGGATCGACCACTTGTTGTGCACGGTGAGGTACCGCAGGGTGATCGCCTTCTCCCCGGTCGGCCCGAGTTCGGGCTCGCCGAAGGCCCGCGCCATGTCGAGCGGGGGGCGGAAGGTGGGGAGTTGCTCGCCTGCGTCGATCATCCAGTCGTGGTCGAGGAAGAAGTGCATTCGTCCCGACAGGGTGTGCCAGGGCTTGAGCCGCTCGGTGTTGATGGTGAACGCGGCGTAGCGGCGTCCTCCGGTCTCCGAGCCGGACCACTCCGGGGACGTGATCACCGGCTGCGGCGCGTCCTGGGTCTGCCGGTAGGTGATCCGGCGTTCTTCCTGGCCCTCGGACAAGTCGGCCAGGCGACGTCCGGTCTTGGCCTCAAGGTCGTGGAAGCCCTGGGTGGCGAGTTCGCCGTTGGTGGTGCCGGAGAACGCGAGGATCGCCTCCGCCAGTCGGGCGTCGGTGTCGATCGCCGGCCGGCCGGCGCCTGCGCCGGACGGCATCACGCCGTGCAGCCGGGCGAGCAGGTCGACCGAGTGCGTGACGTCGTAGGTGATGTTCTTGACGGTGAACCCGAGCCGGTCGGCCAGCGGTCCCACTGTCGCCAGCTTCTCCGCGATTGCGGTGTAGTCGCGCTCGACCACCATCAGTGCCGGCAGGTTCTTCCCCGGAACGGCGGGGATGTCGGTGCCGCGCCAGTCGGGGACGTGGCCGCCTGGCTGGGCGATCTGGCCGGGGGTGTCGTGCTGCAGCGGGACGGCGACGAGGTCCTTGCGGGTGTCCAGACGCCCCTTCGCGAGTCCGGAGATGGCCTGCGCGAGCAGGGTGAAGAACTCGAAGTCGCTCTTTGCCTCCCAGGGCGGGTCGATCGCCGGGGTGAAGGCGTGGACGTAGGGGTGCATGTCGGTGCTGGACAGGTCGTACTTCTCGTACCAGGTAGCGGCCGGGAAGACGAGATCGGAGAGCAGGGTGGTGGAGGTCATCCGGAAATCGGCGCTGATCAACAGGTCGAGCTTGCCTTCGGGCGCCTCGTCCGGCATCCGCACGATCGTTGGTTTCGCCTCGGCGGCGTGCTGGTTGGGCATCAGGTTCGAGCCGGTGCCGAGCAGGTGCTTGAGGAAGTACTCGTTGCCCTTGGCCGACGACCCGAAAAGGTTGGAGCGCCAGACCACCATCGTCCGGGGCCAGTTCACCGGGGCGTCGATGTCCTCCAGGGCGGTGGTGAGGGAGCCGTCCTTGAGCCGGGCGGCGACCCACTCGCCGACCGAGGCCGCCTCGCCCCGTTCCACTGCGGCAGTGGCCTCGTCGGCGAGGTCGAGCGGATTGCGGTCGAACTGCGGGTAGAACGGCATCCAGCCCAGCCGGTGCGACAGGGCCATTGCGTCCGCGGTGTGCAGCCCGTCCAGGTGTCCGGTGCTCAGCGGCGATTTCACCCGGTCGGCGGAGTAGCCGTCGGTGCGCCACTGGTCGGTGTGCATGTACCAGTAGCCGGTGCCGATCATCGTCCGCGGCGGACGCGACCAGTCCAGCGCGTTGGCGAGGTTGAACCACCCGGTCATCGGCCGACACTTCTCCTGGCCCACGTAGTGTGCCCAGCCGCCGCCGTTGCGTCCGATGCAGCCGGTCAGCATGAGCAGCGACATGATCGCCCGGTAGGTGACATCGGCGTGGAACCAGTGGCAGATGCCCGCGCCGATGATGATCATGGAGCGGCCCTGGGAGTCCTCAGAATTCCTCGCGAACTCGCGCGCGATCCGGATGCACGCCTCGGCGGGCACCGAGGTGATCTCGGCCTGCCAGGCCGGCGTGTAGGGGGTGGTCGGATCGTCGTACCCGGACGGCCACTCACCCGGCAGCCCGTCCCGGCCGACGCCGTACTGGGCGAGCATCAGGTCGAGCACCGTGGTGACCAGGTGGTCTCCCACCCTCACCGCCGGGACGCCGCGGCGGATGATCGTGCCCTCGCCACGCGGGTCCTCGAAGCAGGGCAGTGCGATCTCGACAGGCCCGGCCCCGGCGACCCCCGCCAACGTGAGCGCGGGGGCGAGGTCGCCGAGGTCGAGGTTCCAGCGACCGGCGCCGTGTTCGTTGTAGCGGTCACCCATCGTCCCGTTGGGCACCGCCGGCGCTCCGGAGGCGGTGTCCCAGACCAGGGTCTTGAACGCGGCGTCGGTCCTGGCGTCGTCCGGGTCCCGCTGCGCACGCCGCAGGGTCGCCGGGTCGAGGTCGGCGGCGGTGAGGAACTTGGCTGCGGTCAGGCCGTGACCGTCAGGATGGTCGACCAGGGTGACCAGCATCGGCAGGTCGGTGTACTTCGTGACGTAGTCGGTGAAGAACGGCACCTGCCGGTCGACGAAGTTCTCCTTCAGGACGACGTGGCCCATCGCCATCGCGAGCGCAGCGTCGGTGCCGGCCTGCGCGGGCAGCCACTCGTCGGCGAACTTGACGTTGTCGGCGTAGTCGGGAGCGACGGTGACCACCTTCGTGCCCCGATAGCGCACCTCGGCCATCCAGTGGGCATCCGGGGTGCGGGTGACGGGCACGTTGGAGCCCCACATCATCAGGTAGGTGGAGTCCCACCAGTCGCCGGACTCGGGCACGTCGGTCTGATCGCCGAACACCTGCGGGCTGGCGACCGGCAGGTCGGCGTACCAGTCGTAGAACGATGTCATGGCGCCGCCGATGAGGTGGTTGAACCGGGTGCCGACAGCGTGGGAGACCATGGACATCGCCGGGATCGGCGAGAACGACACGCAACGGTCCGGCCCGTAGGTGCCGATCGTGTGCACGTAGGACGCCGCGGCGATCTCCAGGGCCTCGGCCCAGGAGAGCCGAACCAGGCCGCCCTTCCCGCGGGCCGACTGGTACCGCTTCCGGGTCTCCGGGTTGCCGGAAATCTCTGCGAACGCGTCGACCGGGTCCCCCAACCGGGCCTTCGCCTCGCGGTAGGCCTCCACCAGCACCCCACGGCCGTACGGGTAGCGGACCCGGGTGGGGCTGTAGGTGTACCAGGAGAACGCCGCGCCACGCGGGCAGCCGCGGGGCTCGTACTCGGGACGATCCGGGCCCGTGGTCGGATAGTCGGTCTGCTGGGACTCCCAGGTGATGATGCCGTCCTTGACGTACACCTTCCACGAACAGGATCCCGTGCAGTTCACCCCGTGGGTCGAGCGAACCACCTTGTCATGGCTCCAACGATCACGGTAGAAGACGTCCCCGGCGCGGCCACCCTCACGGAAGACCGCGCGGCCGTCGGCGGTCTCGTCCCACTTCGTGAAGTACCTGCCCAGCTTGAGCAGGGCGTCAGCCGCAGGCCCGTCGAGATGCGCGCGCTCGGTGGTCATGGCTCATGCTAACCAGAGCGCAGGGGTTTATACGAACTTTTCGGTAAAAATCATGGACAGACTTGATGCCGTGGCCGTGCGGCGTATCCTCAGCCACCCGCGAACGGCGGAAGTACGTCGACCCTGGCCTCGCCGGAGATTCGTTCGGCCCGGTTCCGCACCAGCGCGCCGTCCACCAGGAGCGAGCAGCAGGCGAGAACCCGGGCGAGGGCCTCGTCAGGCCCGGCGAGCCGGGTCATGAGCTCCTCGGCGTTGAGTCCCCCCGCCTCGAGCGTGGTAGCGGTCGTCCCGGCGGCGTCTGCAGCGCCGGCGTAGAACCGGATCTCCACCTCAGCCCCCGATCGCGCTCATGGTGCGGGCGGGCTGGTGGAAGCCGGGAGTGCCGATCCCGTGTCCAGCGGCCTTCCCGAGGTGGGCCGCCTGCCACAGGGCAGCGAGTTCGTGGTCGGTGGCGCCCTCGCGCAGTGGAGTGCGCAGGTCGGTTTCGGTGTGCGCGAACAGGCAGGTGCGCAGGTGGCCGTCCGCGGTCAGGCGGGTACGGTCGCAGGCCGCGCAGAACGGTGCCGTGACCGAGGCGATCACGCCGATCCGACCGGCCCGGTGACGCTCGCTCGCGGCGACCAGCCACTCCTGCGCCGGTGCGGACCCACGCTGCTCGGCCAGCGTGAGCTTGAAATGACGGCCCAGGACCTCAAGGATCTCGGCCGCCGGCACCATCGAGGAGCGGTCCCACCCGTGCTCGGGTCCGAGCGGCATCTGCTCGATGAACCGCAACCGGTAGCCCCGGGCCAGACAGAACTCGGCCAGCGGCACCACGTCGGCCTCATTCACCCCACGCATCACCACCGTGTTCACCTTCACCGGCCGCAGCCCGGCAGCCTCGACGCCGGCGAGGCCGCGCAGCACGTCCGGGAGCCGGTCCCGGCGGGCGAGCGCGGCATAGCGCTCCCGGTCGAGGGTGTCCAGGGACACGTTGACCCGGTTGAGCCCGGACTCGGCGAGTTCGTGGATGCGCCGCTCCAGCCCCACGCCGTTCGTGGTCAGAGAGATCTCGGGCGGGAGTCCCTCATCGGTGCGCAGCCGGGCGGTGCTGGCCACGATTCCCGCCAGGCCCCTGCGCAGCAGCGGTTCGCCCCCAGTGAAGCGCACCTTCCGGACTCCGAGCAGGCGTACCGCTACCGAGACCAGGTGCACCACCTCGTCATCGGTGAGCACGTCCGCGGTCGGCAGCCAGGGCAGTCCCTCGGCGGGCATGCAGTAGCTGCACCGCAGGTTGCACCGGTCGGTCAACGACACCCGCAGGTCACGGGCCGTCCGCCCATGGGCGTCCCGGAGGCCGGTCACAGCCAGCGCGGTGGCGGTCATGGCGGCTCCCCTGAGATCGTGGACGCCCACACCGTAACCGACGTAGTTACGAACATCTAGTGAAAAACCTGCGGTGGTGGGGGATCATTGAGGTGGATCCGAGAGGAGGTGTGATGAGCGAGGCCACACAGCGACTGGGGCCGATGCGTGCCGAAGTGCTCGACCATCTGCGCGACGTCGGCGGCGCGGTCGGGGTGGGTGACGTCGCCGCTGCGGTCGGACTGCATCCGAACACCACCCGATTCCACCTGGACGCGCTGGCCCGGGCCGGCCTGGCCGTCCGGGACGTCGAACAGCGGACCCAGCGGGGGCGGCCGAAGATCCTCTACCGCGCCGCTCACGGGCACCAGTCCGGGCGCTTCGAGTCCCTCGCAGATGCCATGGTGCGGCACTTCGCGCGTGGGGTGGACAACCGATCCGAGCGCGCCACCGACGCCGGCACGGCGTGGGGTGACGAGCTGAGGCGCGCCCGACAGGAGGTAGAACCGGACCAGCCGCCGCTGGAGAGGCTGGTGGCCGCGATGAACGACCTCGGCTACCAGCCACACCTGGTCGAGGAGACCGATCCGGTTCTCGAACTGCGGCCCTGTCCCTACGCGGCGCTGGCAGATGCCGACCCGGCCGTCATCTGCCAACTTCACCTCGGCCTGGTCCGCGGCATCCTCGGCCCTGGACAGCCCTGGACCGCGACCGAGATCCGGCCCTGGGTCACCCCGACCACCTGCCGCGTGCTGCTCGGAAGGAAGGCCGGTTCGGCCGAGCCCGCGAATGCGTGAGCTTCTCACCCTCGAGCAGTACCAGGTCGAGTTGCTCGCGCTCGCGACGCCGCCGAGCGGGCCCGAGTCAGTGGCCCTCGCCGACGCGCCAGGACGGGTCCTGGCGGCACCGGTGCGCAGCGCGGTGAGCATCCCCGGGTTCGACAACTCGGCCATGGACGGGTACGCGGTCCGGCTCGCCGACGTCACTGCGGTTCCGGCCCGCCTCAGGGTCGTCGGGGACGTACCGGCCGGAAGCGCGGCGGATCCGTGGGCAGCCCCGGGCGAATGCGTCCGGATCATGACCGGCGCCCCACTGCCCACCTTCGCCGACACCGTCGTACCCGTGGAGCACACCGAACCGAACGGGGACTGGGCAACTGTGACGTCGGCGCCAACGCGATGCGGCGCCCACGTGCGCCGCGCCGGGGACGACATCGAGCCCGGCACGGAACTTGCCGGGTCCGGCGCCGACGTCACGCCCTCCCTCCTCGGTGCACTGGCGGGCGCCGGCCTCGTGAGCGTGCTGGTGAGTCCCAGACCGGTAGTCGCCGTGTGCGCGACCGGCGACGAACTCGTGACGGACGGTTCGCAGCTGCGACGCGGGCAGGTCTACGAGTCGAACTCGCGGGCACTCGCCGCCGCGCTCGCCTTACACGGCGCGATTCCGGTGCGGGCGGACCCGGTTCGCGACGATCCGGTCGCACTGGCCGGATGGCTGGACGCGATATCCCCGCGCGCCGACCTGGTGGTGCTGACCGGCGGAGCCAGCGTCGGTGACTACGACGTGGTCCGCGACGTGCTCACCGAGGCCGGAGGCAGCTTCCGCCACGTCCGGATCCAGCCGGGCAAGCCACAGGGCTGGGCGGTCTGGAAGGGCGTTCCCGTCATCTCACTGCCCGGCAACCCGGTGTCAGCCCAACTCAGCTACGAGTTGTTCGTCCGTCCGCTGCTGGACCGGATGCTGGGCAGGACGCAACGGCCCTGGTTCACCGCTGTCGCCGGGGCGGCCTGGGCCTCTCCAGCCGGCCGCTGCCAGATCGTTCCGGCACGGCTCACCACGGCAACCGACGGCCGGTTGACGGCCGAGCCCGCACACCCCAGAGGCTCCGCCTCCCACATGGTCACCTCCCTGGCCCGGGCAGACGGCTACGTGATGGTCGATGCCGAAGCGACCACGGTCTGCGTCGGTGACCCGCTGCGCGCGAGGTGGCTGTGATCACCGCCTACCAGGCCGTCGTCCTGGCCGGTGGCCGCGCCTCGCGTCTGGGCGGGCCGAGCAAGCCAGACCTCGTCGTAGACGGGCGCAGGCTGTTGGACACAGCGCTGAAGGCCGCCCGCGGCGCTGAGAAGGTCGTGGTCGTCGGCGACGCCGCGGTGCCGCCCGGCATCCTTCGAACACGAGAGGATCCGCCCTTCGGCGGGCCCGTCGCCGGACTGGAGGCCGGCCTCGGCATGCTCGGAGCAGGCAGCCCATGGACCCTCGTGCTGGCCAGCGACCTGCCCGACGCCGAGGCCGCTGTCCGCGTCCTCCTGCAGGCCGAGCCGAGGCCCGAGCACGACGGCGCCTGTCTGGTCGGCGACGAGGGGCGCCTGCAGTGGCTCCTGGGCTGCTACCGCACTCCCGCGCTGCGGCGGCGGCTCACTGAACGGGATGGAGCCTCCGCCATGTACCGCCTCCTCGAACCGCTGAACCTCCTCGCTGTCGATCCGGGAACGGCGAGCGTCGTGGACCTGGACACCCCCGGCGACGTCGCCCGGTGGGCCGCACGTGGGGACAAGCTATGAGCCTCGTTCCGTTGGTGGCGCCGGGTCCGGAGTTGTCCGTGTCCGATGTGGAGCGGTTCGCGCGGCACCTGCCGATCCCGGGGATCGGCGAGGAGGGGCAGCGGCGGTTGCGTGCTGCACGGGTGTGCGTGGTGGGAGCCGGCGGGCTGGGCAGCCCGGCACTGCTCTACCTGGCCGCGGCGGGGGTCGGCACCCTCGGCGTGGTGGACGCCGACGCGGTCGAGCTGGTGAACCTGCAGCGACAGGTACTGCACGCCACCGCCGGGATCGGGGCGCCGAAGGTGGCCAGCGCGGCGGCCCGGCTGGCCGAGCTCGACCCGGCCGTGCGGGTGGTGCAGCACCCGGTCCGGCTCGAGCACGGCAACGCGGCGGAGATCCTGGGCGGCTACGACCTGGTGGTCGACGCCGTGGACAACTACCCGACCCGCTACCTGATCGCGGACGTGTGCGCAGAACTCGGTGTTCCGGTGGTGTGGGGCGCGGTGCAGGTCACCCGGGCCCAGGTGAGCGTGTTCTGGAGCCGTCCCGTCGGTCCGGACGGGCCGCTGCCCGGGATCACGCTGCGGGACGTGTACCCCGAGCCGCCGGACGAGGCCGACTGGGTCACTGCCGCGCAGGTGGGCGTGCTCGGCGCGATGTGCGGGCAGGTCGGCGCGCTGCTGGCCACCGAGGCGATCAAGCTGATCACCGGAGCGGGCGACCCGCTGTTCGGCCGCCTGCTCTACCTGGACACGATGGCCGCCACCGTGGCGGAGGTGCCCCTGACCCCGAGGAGGAAGCCCTGAATCCGGGGCTGCCTCGGGCCTGACGGCACACACGGCTCGCGCCCGATCCAGCGGCTATCTGACACGACCGACCTCCGATCGGCTGCGAACGGTCCCATCGGAGTCGCGTGGATGGCGCTCGTGTCGCGGCCCGTATCAGGAAGGTGGATCGAGGTCGCCCGGGGCACGGAGCTAGAACGGAGTGCCGGGACCCTCACAGGCCCGTCATCCTCGGCAGCCCGACTCCTGCCCCGCGTTGGCCTGGCCGGTGCTGGTGGGGCCGACACCGTGG
>PHEV01000136.1 GCA_002843035.1 Actinobacteria bacterium HGW-Actinobacteria-5
CTGGTAGTCGCCCGCAGCCGCGTAGGTGTGGCTCGGCGTCTTGCCCGTCCCCGAGTTCCCGTCACCGAAATCCCACGCATACGACGCCACCGTGCCATCCGAATCCGCAGACGCCGACGCATCGAAGTCCACCGCGAGCTTGGTCACGGTGGCCGTGAAGGACGCCGTCGGGCTGGCGTTGGCGACGGTGGTGACGGTCTTGGTGACCGAGCCGGTCGCGCCATTGTCGTCGGTCACCGTGAGCGTGACGCTCTGGTCGCCGACCGTTGCGAAGTGGTGACTGGGCGTCGCCAGGGTGCTGGTGCCGCCGTCCCCGAAGTCCCACAGGTACGACGCCACCGTGCCATCGGAATCCGAGGACGCCGACCCGTCGAAGGTCACGTCCTGCTTGTCGACAGCGAAGCTGAAGTCGGCTGTCGGGGCCTGGTTGGCGAGTGTCGTGACCGGGTTCGTCACGGTGGTCTGGCCGCCGTTGTCGTCGGTCACCGTCAGCGAGACCTGGAAGGTACCCACGCTGGCGTAGGTGTGGCCCGGGTTGGCGAGGGTGCTCGTGCCGCCGTCACCGAAGTCCCACAGGTACGACGCCACCGTGCCGTCGGGATCGCTCGCCGAGCTGGTGAAGCTCACCGACTGCTTCGAGACCACGGAGGTGAACGACGCCGTGGGCAGCTGGTTCGCGATCGCGGTCACGTTCTGGGTGGCCGTGTCCGTGCCGCCCTCGTTGTCGGTCACGGTGAGGGTGACCGAGTAGGTTCCCGCCGCGGCGTAGCTGTGCGTGGGCTCGGCGAGGGTGCTGGAACCCCCGTCACCGAAATTCCACAGGTAGGACGCCACGGTGCCGTCGGAATCCGAGGAGCCCGACCCGTTGAAGTTCACCGCCAGTTTGTTCACCGAGTAGGTGAAGCTCGCGGTCGGGTTCACGTTCGGCAGGTCTCCGCCGCCCTTGGCCAGGTGGTCGAGGATCTCGCTCTGGGGCAGGGTCCGGGAGTACACGGCGACCTCGTCGAGGCTGCCGGCGAAGTAGTTGGAGGTGTTGCCGCCCCAGGTGTTGTCGCCACCGAGCCGCCAGTAGCCGGTGTAGTTCTGGGCGGCGGTCTGGGGGTTCGTACCCACCAGGACGCCGTCCACCCACAGCTGCATGCCGACGGTTGTGTCCTGCTGGGCGACCAGGTAGTGCCAGGCGCCGTCGTTGTAGGACTTGGCCGAGTCGATCACGTTCTGCACCCCGGTGTACACGCCGTAGCGCAGCCGGCCGTCGTTGAGCATGTAGACGTGCCGGTCGTAGCTGCTCGACGATCCGGTGCGGGAGCTGCCGAACCCGATCAGCTTGCCGCCGCTCGTGGTGGTTGTCTTGAACCACAGCTCTTCGGAGTAGATCGTCGGGTTGGTGAACGAGGCGACGGTCGCGGCGGTGCCCGAACTGGTGCCGCTGAACGTGGCCGAGGTGTCTCCGCTCACCTGCACTGCGCTGTCACCGCCGAGGGTGACACCTGTGTTGTAGGTGCCGACGAACTGGTTGGGCGTCGCGTCGTTGACGGTCGTGCCGCTGGTCTCCGCGAGCCTCCAGTAGAAGTCTGGGCCTCCGGTGTACACCGCGGCCCCGTAGGTGTCCGGCGGCGGGGTCATGCCAGGAAGCGTGCGCCCGCTGTCGACGTAGTGCTGGCGCACCTGGGCCGCGGACAGCACGGTTGGGTAGATCGCTACGTCATCGATCAGGCCGCTGAGGTAGGAGCTCGTCGGCTTGCTCGTCCAGCCGTTGAGGTTGTCGCCGCCGACGCGCCAGTAGCCGACGTAGGACTGGCCCGCGGTGGTGTCGGTGCGCGAGCCGACCTTCTGACCGTCAACGTAGAGGGTCATCCCCGTAGGACCGAGCGTCGCCACGACGTGGTGCCACTGGCCGTCGTTGTAGGCCTTCGACGAGGTGATTGTACGCACTCCACCCACGTACACCCCGTAGATCAGGGTGCCGGAGTTGGTCATGTAGACGTGCCGGTCGTAGCTGCTGCTGTTGCCGGTGTTGACGTCGCCAAAGCCGATGATCTTCCCGCCCCGGTTGGTCGTGGTGTTGAACCACGCCTCGGTCGAGTAGGTGTTGGGGCCGGTCTGCGACACATTGCTGACAGCGAAACCGCTGGTCGTGCCGTCGAAGGTGGACGCAGGGTTGTCGTCACCGATGATCGCGCCGGCCTGCCCGCCGGCGACGCCGGTGCTGGCGGTGGCGTTGGTGAAGCCCGCCCAGTCGTTCACTGTCGTCGAGGGGTCCTCCCCCAGGCGCCAGTAGGTGGAAGCGCCATCGGAGATGACGTCCTGGGCGTAGGCCGACAGCGGCCCTGCGGTACTCACCGTCACATAGACGGTGTCCGATCTCGCCTGGTTGCCCCAGGGGTCAGTGGCGAACACGCGGTAGCGGTACGTCTGTCCGGGAACCAGTCCCGTGTCCACGTAGCCCATGGCTGGTCGGGTCCACTCCGAGGATGCCTGGGTGACGGTGTAGATCGGGCTCGCGGTCACGCCGTCCCGGATCACCGTATAGGTGAGGTTCTCGTTGTCACGATCCCAGTTGGCCGTCCACCCGATCCGCACCTGGCCACTGACGAAGGAGGTCAGCGTCGGATTGAAATGGGAGCCGGTCACCTCCGGACCGATCTGATTCGGGGCGATGTTGCGCACCGCGTAGCGCACCAGACCCTGCTGGGTCGTGCCGCTGCCCGCGGCCCGCGGGAACTCGCCGCCGATCACCACGTAGTTGCTGTTGCCGCTCACGGTCCAGCCCGCCTGGCCCTGTCCGGTGTAGGTCCCGCTGGTCAGGTTCGGCAGCCACTTCTGCAGATACGGTGCAGGAGTGCCGACGTAGTTGTAGTAGCTGCTGAACGGATTCGCCTTCAGGGTGCCGGTCACAGCCTTCGTGAACGCGTTCGCCCAGTGGAACGTCCACTGCGGAGACGTCTGCGGGAATCCATCCTGCAGATCACCGCAGAAATGGGCGTGGCTGACCGTGTAGATCACGTCGCCCATCGGGTAGCTGCTGTAGGTGTCACCATGGCAGTCCTCCACCCAGACAATCGCACCCGAAGCCCAGTCGATCCGGGTCGCGCCCTCCAGGTTGCCCCCGGAACCGTACACGTAGCCGGTCGCGTAGAGGCTGTCGCTGTCGGAGGACAGGGAGAGGATGGCCGCGTTGTCACCGCCGTTGCGGATGAGGCTGTTGGCCGGCATTGCCAGCGAGGCGCCGGTCGAGGAGTCGAGGAAGGCCAGGCCGTAGCCGGGATTGCTCGAGCCGTTCACCGAGGTGAAGGCTCCGCCCATGGCGAGCTTGGCCCCGTCCGGCGAGAGCGCCAGTGCATTGACGTTGCCGCCGTCGAGCGCCGGCGCCCAGCTCAGCAGCGAGCCGTCGGACGCCTGCACTGCGGCGACCTTGGTTCTGGCGACGCCGCCGACGCTGCTGAACACGCCACCGAAGTACACGGTCGAGGACGTCGCGACGATCGCCTTCACCGTCGCGTCGGGCTTCGGCTGGAACGACCCGACCAGGTTGCCCGTGGTCGGGTCGAGCGCGGCGATCCGGTTCCGGATCGAGCCGTTCACCTGGGTGAAGCTGCCCCCGATGTAGATCCTCGAGTTGTCCGGCGACGCCGTGATGCTCAGCACGTCACCGTTGGTGGTCGGCGCCCAGGTGGTGCTGAGCACGCCGGTGGTGAGGTTGTAGGCGAGCAGGTTCGACCGGGACACCGTGTTGGTTCCCGCGGCCGCGCCCGCCGGCCGGGCCGTGGTGAAGCTGCCCCCGACGTACACAGTGTTGCCGATCACCAGCTGCGTCCAGGCGACGCCGTCGATCTGGGTCGTGGGCAACGGGTCGGCCGACACCGTGACCGGTGTCGTCGGATCCGATTCGTTGAGCGGCTTGGTGTCCGCCCGGGCGATCGTCGGGAACTGCGCGAAGGTCGCGATCAGCGCTCCCGCAGCGATCGCAACTACAGCTCTACCCAACCTCGAAGACCTGAGTGCCATTTGTCATCCCCCCGAATGAACCCTCGCCCCCCGGCGAGCGGTAATGGCCCCGGCGTGCCCGGGACTGCGACAGATGGGAGGAATCGATGCGTCATGCACGCAGGCTGGCTCTCGCCGCTCTGCAGTCGACCCCCCCGGTTGACGCAAGCTGACACTGCCTATCCCCTGGCAGCCTTCAGCACAATCAAGTTACCTCACTGCGAGAACGCCGTCCAGAGCGGGCCCAGCCACCGGGACGGCCGCCGAACCGGGTGGCATAGGATTCGGCGAGGGCCGAGGGATCCGTGAGGGGGACGATGAATCCAGGCGAGGAGCCTGCCGCAGCGGCGAGCGACGCGACTCCGGCGACGGCTTCGATCCCGGACCGCCGGGGCACCTTCTCGATGGTCCGCTGGAGCATCGCTGCCGTTCTCGGACGGCAACTCCCCCAGATGGTGGCCGCCCTCGTGCTGGCCCGCGTCCTGGGTCCGGACACCTACGGGGTGATCAGCGCGGCGACCGTCTACGTCACCTTCACCACCCTCCTGCTGGACCAGGGTCTCGCGGTCGCGCTCGTCCAGCGGCCGACCCTGATCCCCGGCTTGAGCGGTGCGGTCGCCTCAGCAAACCTGCTCAGCGCCGCACTGCTCGGCGTGATCACGATCGCCTGCTCCGGCCTGGTCGCCGACTTCTTCTCTGCGCCGGCGCTGGCGCCCCTGCTCGTCGTGCTCGGCGCCGGGTTACTACTCAAGGGCCTCGCCATCACCCCCCGGGCACTCCTGCAGCGGGGACTGCGCTTCCGGAGCATCGGCTACGGCGACGCGATCGGGGGCGTGCTCGGCGCCGCGGCGGGCATCACCGCGGCCCTGTTCGGTGCAGGAATCTGGTCGATGGCATGGATGGTGCTGGTCACCGACTCCCTGGTGGCGGTCGTGCTGACCGCCGCGGCGAAGCCCGGCTGGCCGAACCTCCGGTTCCGGCTGCTCGCCGATATCCTCCCGTTCAGCCTGAGGATCTTCGGCAGCAACGGGCTGGCCTTCCTGTCCCGGAATCTCGACAACGTGCTGGTGGGACGGTTCCTCGGCGTCTCCGCGCTGTCGCTGTACTCGATGTCGTACCGCGTGCTGGTCATCCCGGTGCAGTTCATCGGCCAGACCGTGAACCGCGTGGTGTTTCCCGTGTTCTCCCGCGTCAGCGATCAGAAGGAGCGGCTCGCCGCCGGGCTGCTGATGGCCACGGAGATGCTCGCCTTCGCCGCTATCCCACCGATGCTCGGGATCGCGGTGGCCGCGCCGGAACTGATCGAGGTCGTGCTCGGGCCCAGCTGGCTCCCCGCCGCCCCCGTGCTCGCCGTGTTGTCGGTCGCGGGAGCCCGCGAGACCGTCTTCTACGTCACGAACCCGCTGATGCGATCCGTCGGCGCGGGGAAGCTAATCATGCGCTACGAGATCCTCGCCACCGTCGTCCAGCTGGGGGGCATCACCATCGGTCTGCAGTTCGGCGTGATCGGCGTTGCGGTCGGGCTGATGAGCGCGGGCTTCGTGCTCAGCCCGGTGCTGCTCGCCATCCAGCACCGCTTCACCGGCCTCCCGATTCGCTCCCAGCTCCGCCGAATCCTGCCGCCCGCACACGCTGGCGCCTGGGGGGTGGGCGCCTACCTGCTGATCCGCTGGTGGCTGAAGGCGCCGGTCCTGGTCCTGGCTGTGGGGACTGCGGCCTATCTGGCTGCCTGCGTCGCCGTGCTGTTCCTCGCGCACTCCCGCGCGACCCGGCGGGCCATCGACGCCGCGCGGAACCTGCTGCGACCGGGCCGGGGGGCCGCGACCCAGGAGGGTTGATCCCCGCACGCGGAGACCGCAAGAATGGCGAGCCATGGAGCCAGCGACTGCCATCCGGGGTGCACTACGAGGCGCCTACCACGTGGTGCGCAAGCGCGCCAAGCGCCTCTGGAGTCACGTGTTGTTCGCGTGGTACCGGGCCCGTAACCGCTTCTCCCGAGCCATACTGACCGGAACTGCTCCCACCGTGGTGTCACTGACCACGTTCGGCACGCGCGCAGAGGTGGCGTACGTGGCGATCGAGTCGATCGGGGCGGGTCGGGTCCGGCCCCGCCGGCTCGTCCTCTGGCTGGACGATCCCAGGATCGTCGAAAACCTGCCCTCCTCGCTGCGCCGACTGGAACGCCGCGGCCTGGAGATCCGCCTCACCGACAACCTTGGACCGCACACCAAGTACTACCCGAGCCTTACCCTGGAAGGCACCGACGGCCTGCCCCTGGTGACCGCGGACGACGACATCCTCTATCCGCGCCGCTGGCTGGCGGACCTGCTCGCCGCCTCACAGGCGCATCCCGCCGAGATCTGCTGCCACCGGGCCTTCGTCGTGGCAACCCGTGGCGCCGACCTCGCGCCCTACTCGACCTGGCCGAACTGCCGGACCACGCAGGCCCGACCGATGAACTTCGCCACCGGGGTGTCCGGGGTGCTCTACCCGCCCGCCATGCTGGCTGCCCTGAGAGGCCGGGGCACGGCGTTCATGGCCACGACACCCAAGGCGGACGACGTGTGGCTGCACTGGGTCGCCCTCCGGGAGGGCATCCCGGTGCGCCAGGTCCGCCCGAAGCCCCGCCACTTCCCGTTCATTCCCGGCACCCAGGAGGTGGGGCTGGTCAACCAGAACGTCGGCGAGGGCGCGAACGACCGCTGGATCGCCGCGGTCTACGACGAGACCGACGTGGCGAGGCTGGTGGCCGCGGGAGCCCCTGAGCGCTGAGCCTGTTCTCTGCGCCGCGTCGAGTACCCGGCCATGACCAGCCCGAGCACGACCCAGGTGAGGGTTCCGGTGAGGTTCGCGAAGGCGAGCGCGCTGGAGCCGTTCTGCAGCACCAGGAGGATGACGCCGGAGAGGAAGACCCCTTCGAGCCAGCCGCGCAGGCCGTAGCGGAGCAGGATCACGGCCTGGGCCCCGAAGTAGAGCGCGGCGAGGATCAATCCGACGTCGATGGCGTACATCAGCACGGAGCTCTCGATGCTGGTCTGGAGCCCTGCGTCCCTCGCAACCTGGTAGCTCGCGGTCAGGCCGTGGCCGCTCAGGAACACGTCCGACCACTCGCCGAGGAAGAACCGGGCGGCGCGCTCGCGGGCCTGGCTGGAGCCGGTGTCGTTCTGGAGGCGCGAGAGCAGGCCACCGGCGAGCCCGGAGCTGTCCAGCCAGATCACCGCAAGGACCAGGCCGCCCGCGGTGAGCAGCCGCGTCCACACCGACGTGCGGGTCCGGAACACCGCCAGCACCAGCACCGCCAGCATCACAAACCCGCCGAGCCGGCTCTGCGTGACCAGGGTCGAGGCGCTGAACAGGACCAGCAGCGAGAACCTGGCAGCGTTCGAACGCAGTCCGAGCGTGAGCGCTGCCGCCGCGCAGAGCAGCAGGGAGAGGATCAGCGGGCTGTCCGTGGTCCCCATCCAGCGGTCGAAGCGGGCCGGGTTGAACCAGGTGTTGGTCGCGAAGTCGTCGGCGAAGAAGATGATCGAGCCGAGCGCGGTCTGCACCAGCGAGAGCACGGACTGGGCGGCTGCGGCCACGAGCACCACATTGCGCAACAGCAGCTGGCCCGCGCGATCGGCGTGGGTGACGACGAGCAGCGCCAGCAGCAGCGGGGCGACGATCTGGTCGGCGAGCAGCCGGGCGCCACCGGTGTCGGAGAGCACGCTGGTGATGCCCGCGCCGAACACGAACAGACCGACGACCAGCCCGAGGTAAGGGTGCCGGGAGACGGTGCGCAGCAGCGGCAGCGGGTTCCACAGCATCTGTACGACGAACGCGACGATGACCAGCCACGTGGCCGGGTGGAAGCCGATCGGCGAGCGGACACCGACGCCGTTGAGCCGGTAGCCGGCGACGGCGGGCAGGGCCATCCAGAGCAGGAAGGCGATCGCGACCAGCCAGACCGGGCGCCGCTTCAGCACCCAGGCCAGGACCAGGCAGGCCGCCACCCAGAGTGCCAGCGTCACCATGACTCAGCCCTCCGGGTCGACGTCCCGTTGCCCGTAGTATGACGAGGAGGCGTGGCCCTCGTGCTAAGGGGTGGTGACTTCGGTACGGCGACCTTCGCCCCTCCGCTAATCGTCGCTTTCGCGATTTGCCACTTCACCGGGCTTTTTGACGACTTCCATGAACTCCGGGCCAGGTGGAAGCTGCTCCTGCAGTCGCTGGCTGCCATTATCCTCGTCGTTGCCGGCTTCAGGTTCAGGATGATTCCCTTACCGGGCAACCTGGTGGACCTGGGCTACCTGTCCTATCCTCTGAGCTTCTTGTGGATAGTTGGTGTCTCCAACGCCATCAACATGATCGATGGCATGGATGGCCTTGCGGGCGGACTAGTGGCGATCGCCGCCTTCACCTACGGAATTGTCTACACCTCGGTCGGCAACAGCGCAGCAGCGATCACTGCTTTCATCCTTGCGGGTGCCGTACTGGGATTCCTCTTCCACAATTACCCGCCCGCCAAAATATTCATGGGCGACTCGGGCAGCCTTTTCCTGGGCATCGCCATAGCGACCCTTCCTCTGCTCGGCCGTGGCGCCTACTCCGAATCTTCGGGATTGTTTGTCGGTATCACGCTGGTTCTCATCCCGGTATTCGACGTGTTCGCGGCCATTTTGAGAAGGCTCAGGCGCGGAGTATCGGTCATGAGTCCCGACAAGGAGCACCTTCACCACAAGGTGATGAGCCTGGGCTTCGAGCAACGAACGGTATTGCTCATGATCTACGCCGTAGACCTGCTGCTTTCCTGCCTTGTGCTCTCCGGCCTCATCCTGCCATACCGTATATTTTTTAGCCTTCTGGTGTTGTCTTGGTTCATCACCGTCTTAAGTTTCATCTGGCTCCACTTCGCGACGAATCCTGAACAGCGTCACGACGACTACTGTGCAAAAAAGAACTCGGGACCGAAACGAAAGGGCGCTGAGGATAAGCCATGAGAAAAATTCAGTTGCTGACGATTGCGTTACTGGTTTTTGCGGCAGGCGTCTTGACGGCGCAGGAATTCTCCTATGATTCAAAATATGTGGTGGATGCCGTTGAAAAAAAATGG